>JBFMCF010000073.1 GCA_040754625.1 bacterium
AAAATATTTTCCCAGTTTAACGAAACAAAAAATAAATTTTATATGGACGAATAGAGCGAAAATAAAGATTTTACATGGCTACCGATTAATTTTAAGTCGCGCTTAAAAAAACTCGCTTGTTTTAGGATTAGTGAGAGACAAACCTAAGGCATTGAGGTTTCAAGTAAAAAGTATGTATGATATTTTATGCTGTTAGAGAGTTTGGTGCGGGGTAAATTTGACAAAGATTTAAAAATAACTTATAATTATTTTCTTTATGAAGATTATTAAAAAAGTTTCTTTGATGCAGAAATATTCCTTAAAATGGAGGGATAAAAAAAAGATAGGTTTTGTCCCTACAATGGGGTATCTCCATGAAGGGCATCTCAGCCTTTTAAAAAGGGCCTGCGGGGAAAATGATATAGTTATTTTAAGCATTTTTGTCAATCCGATACAATTTGGGCCAAAAGAAGATTATGGAAAATATCCGCGGGATTTTAAACGTGATGAAAAGATAGCTGAAAAAGCGGGGGTGGATGTAATATTTTATCCTTCGCGGCCGGACATGTATCCTGAAGGGTATAAATCTTATGTGGAAGTGAAGGATTTGCAGGATTATTTATGCGGGAAATCGAGGCCGGGACATTTTAGGGGTGTAGCCACGGTTGTTTTAAAGTTATTTAATATAATTCAGCCTTATAATGCTTATTTTGGACAAAAAGACGCACAGCAGGCTATAATCATAAAACAAATGGTGAAGGACCTTAATATCCCCTTGAACATAAAAATATTAAAAACATTCAGGGAGAAGGACGGCCTTGCCATGAGCTCCCGGAATAGTTATCTTTCGGAAAAAGAACGCAGGGCAGCATTAATTCTTTCAAAAACACTTTTGGAAATAAAAAAAGATATTTTATCAGGAGAACGCGATGCCGCTTTATTGTCCAGGAAGGCCGGCAGATTGATTAAAAAAGAACCTTTGTCAAAGCCTGATTATTTTTCTTTTGTAAACGAGAGGACTTTGGTCCCTGTTCAAAAACTTTCGGGAAATATTTTGGCCGCCGCTGCCCTATGGATCGGGAAGACGAGGCTGGTCGATAATTTTAGATTAAAGGTATAAAAATGTTTAAAAAATTTGAACTCCTGCCCGATCAAAAAAAAATAATTAAAGAGATAAAGAAATTAAAAAAAGACCGTGATGCGGTAATAATTGTGCACAATTATCAAAGGCCGGAAGTCCAGGAAATCGGCGATATTTTAGGAGACTCCCTTGCTTTGAGCAGGGCCGCGGCAAAAACAAAGGAAAAAGTAATTGTTTTTTGCGGCGTGCATTTTATGGCTGAGAGCGCGGCCATTCTTTGCCCCGGGAAAACAGTCTTGCTTCCTGAAACAGAAGCCGGATGTCCGATGGCGGAAATGGTTACAGCGAAGAAACTTCAGGAATTCAGGGAAAATTACCCGGGTGCGAAAGTAGTGTGTTATGTAAATTCTTCCGCGGAGGTGAAGGCGGCGAGCGATATTTGCTGCACATCGTCCAATGCGACAAAGGTGGTCCAGTCTATAAAGGACACTAATGAAATCATATTTATTCCTGATAAAAATTTAGCGCATTATACTTCGTCGTTTACAGAAAAAAAGATAATACCTTGGAATGGATTTTGCCCTACACACCACCGCTTGAAACCGGAGGATGTTTTGAAGGCAAAAGAAAATTATCCAAACGCCACAGTTATCGCCCACCCGGAATGCAAGCCCAGTGTTTTGGCACTGGTTGATTATGTGTTAAGTACGGAGGGGATGGTCCGTTATTCAAAAGAGACCAAGGCAAAAGAGATTATAGTTTGCACAGAGGTTGGAATGCTTTACCGTTTACAGAAAGAAAATCCCGGGAAAAAATTTTATTCCCCGCTTGAAGAAATGATTTGCCCGAACATGAAATTGAATACCCTGGAAAGTGTATTTAATTCCCTCGAAAAAATGGAACATGTTGTTACGGTCCCTGAAGAGATAAGATTAAAGGCGAAAATAGCGTTAGACAGGATGCTGGAGATTGTATAACAATGCCGTAAACCGTGAAGGATTGTGAAACGTAAGACGAAAATTCAAAGTATTTACTATTTACGGTTTACAATTCACGTTTTACGTTTTTAACAAAGGAGTGAAATGTCATTGGATAATATTAAAGTAGGAATAATCGGCTGCGGGACCATAGGTTCAAAACTTGCAAAAATCATTGAAAACGAAATTGCCGGTATGGAGGTTTATGCCCTGTGTGATATTCAGCAGGAAAAAGCCATTGGGCTCGCGAAAGAATTTTCAAGGGAAATTAATATAATGCCTTTTAAGGAATTGATTGATATGTCCGACCTCGTGGTAGAAACAGCTTCAAGCAAGGTATCCGCTGAAATAGTTAAACTAAGTTTGGAAAAATCCAAAATAGTCCTTTCCCTGAGTGTCGGCGGGTTAATAAAAAATATTGATGAATACAGGGATATTGCCGTGTCAAAGGGCGGCACGCTGTATGTTCCATCCGGCGCGATAGCGGGTGTTGACGGATTAAAAGCGATTGCAAAAAGCAAGGTTGAATATGTGACATTAACCACGAAAAAACCCATAAAAGGGATAAAAGACGCGCCTTTCATTAAAAGAAATAATATTGATTTAACAAACATCAAAGCGGATACATTGATTTTTTCGGGAAAGGTTGAAGAGGCGGTGGAAGAGTTTCCTCAAAACATAAATGTCGCGGCGAGCCTTGTTTTAAGCGGAATAGATTCTTCACTGATTACCGTCCGAATTGTTACAAGCCCCCATTTTACCTGCAATACGCACGAAATCAAGGTAAAGGGCGGGTTTGGACAGATTACATGTATATGTGAAAATTTACCCGACCCGGATAATCCGAAAACAAGCCATCTTGCAATACTGTCCGCGAGTGCCGCTTTAAGGCAAATTGTTGATCCCATAAAGGTTGGGACATAAAATACAAAATGGAATGGAAGTAATAACTACCCATGATAATGTTGATTTTGACGGTTTTGCGAGTATAATAGCGGCGTCTAAACTTTTCCCCAAAGCCAGGCTGGCATTTCCTAACAGCCAGGAAAAAAGTGTCCGGCGTTATATTGAATTATTTGGAAATATATGGCCCCTGGAAAAGGTTAAAAATATTAATATCCCTGATATTACAAAATTAATATTGGTTGATACACGCCTGCCAAACCGGATAGGAAAGTTGAAAGATATTTTGAACAAAAAAAATCTTAAAATAATTATTTACGACCATCATCCGGAATTCCCGTATGATATTAAAAGTTTTCACGATTTTTCCAAAAATTACGGGGCTGCGGTGACTGTTCTTTTGGAAAAAATTAAATCCAAAAAGATAATTATCAGCCATCAGGAGGCAACTTTATTTTGCATGGGTTTGTATGAAGATACGGGTTCCCTGAGTTATCTGTCTACAACCGCTTTTGATATAAAAATGGCCGCGTGGCTCCTGGAAAAGGGTGCGGACCTCGGTGTAGTGTCTGATTTTATAAAATATGAACTGTCGGCGGAACAAAAATCGATACTGGACAAATTAAATTCTAATTTAAAAGAATTTAATATTAACGGGATTAATATTGTGGTTTCTTATGCCAAACTGAAAGATTATCTGGGAGATTTAGCTGTAATAACCCACCGTTTCAGGGATGTTAATAATTTAAATGTTGTTTTTAATCTTTTTGAGACAGAGGACAGGATTAACCTCCTGGCGCGCAGCCGGACTGAAATGGTGGACGTTAATAAGATTCTTTCAGTTTTTGGCGGCGCGGGCCATTCCCTGGCCGCGTTTGCCGCTGTCCGGAATCTTTCATTGAAAGAGGTCATCGATAAACTTATTTCTGAACTTGAAAAAAACATTAAACCTCTTTATTACGCGGGCGATATTATGAGTTCTCCCGTAATCAGCGTGTCGCCGGATATAAGTGTTTACGAATTAAAAAAAATGATGCTCAGGTTCAATCATACCGGTTTTCCTGTCGAAGAGGATGGAAAACTCGCGGGAATGATCATAAGGCAGGATATTGAAAAACTTATAAGCCATAAAATGGAAGACGAAAAAATAAGAAATTATATGTCTACAAATGTTGTTACTATTTCCAGAGATACCCCGATAGCTGAGATCAACAGGCTCCTGGTGGAAAGCAATATCGGCCGCCTCCCTGTAATTGAGAATGGAAAACTTGCGGGAATTGTCACAAGGACGGATTTAATTAAGATATTTCATTCGAGGCCCTTGCAAACGGACAAGGCTTATCACATGGATATAACCGCGGAAAAATCTTTGTTTGAAAAGCCGCTGAAGGTCTCTGAGGTAAGGTCACTGCTCCCCACGATTAATAATAAGCTCCCGGTGTGGATGAAAGAGCTTTTGAAAGACATAGGAAAACAAGGGCAGAGGTTTGGTTTTCCTGTATACGCGGTGGGGGGCTTTGTAAGAGATATTATACTTGGCCGGAAAAATTATGACCTTGATATCGTAGTGGAAGGGAACGGGATAGAATTTGCCCGCCGCCTGGCAAAGGAATTGAACGGGAAGGTAGTAGAACATAAAAAGTTCCAGACGGCAATTGTTACATTGCCGAATAAAATAAAAATTGATATTGCCACCGCCCGCACTGAATTTTATGAACACCCGGCCGCCCTGCCGAGCGTGGAAAAGAGTTTTATTAAATATGATTTATACAGGCGGGATTTCAGCCTTAATTCATTAGCTGTTAACCTTGTCCCTGAAAATTTCGGTAAGCTGCTGGATTATTTCGGCGGAAGAACGGATATCAAGAGGGGAATTATACGTGTCCTTTATAATTTAAGTTTTGTGGATGACCCAACCCGTATTTTGCGCGCGATAAGGTTTGAACAAAGGTATAATTTTGAAATTGATAAGCAGACGGAATACCTTTTGAAAAACGCTTTAAAACTCGGGATGCTTGATAAAACCGCGCCTGAGAGGCTGCGTGAAGAACTTATTTTAATATTGAGCGAGGATGACCCTCTTAAAGCGTTTATCCGGATGGAGTCCCTCGGGATTCTTTCCTGGATACATCATGATTTGAAGATTAACCGGCATGTAAAAAGAACTATGAAAGAAATCAGCGGAGTTTTGTCATGGTTCAGGTTGTCATTTTTAAAGGATTATGTTAATGTATGGATCATGTATCTTTTATCGCTTGTGGACCAGATGGACATTCCTGAAATGGAATCTCTGATAAAGAAATTTAAATTTTCAGCCGCGGAATCAAATATAATCCGGCAGGCGAAAATAAACCTGCCGGTTATTTATGATGAATTGAAACTAAAAAAGGACATGAAACCAAGCGCAATATATAAATCACTCTTTCCTTTGTCCCCGGAGGCGCTTTTGTATTTAATGGCCAATACCCAAAATGTTCTGGTTAAAAAAAGAGTGGCCCTTTTTTTAACAAATTACAGGCAGGAAAAAATACAGGTTAGCGGTAATGATTTGATAAAACTCGGCCTTGCTCCGTCGCCGGTATTTAAAGATATTCTTGACAAAATACTTGAAAAAAAACTGGATGGGGAAGTAAAATCGAAACGGGATGAGATGGAGCTTGCCAGGAAACTTGTAAAACGTGAAGGAACGTAAATCGTGAAGGATATAAAAATTTATGTAACAGATCACTGGTTCATTACGTTTCACGATTAACGATTTACGTTATTTAATATAGGAGAAACATGACACAGATCAGTGAACTGGCAATTTCATTGCCGGTACTTTTATTTGCGGTAATCGTGCATGAATGCGCTCATGGCTGGACCGCTGAAAAATTCGGGGACCCGACAGCAAGGATTATGGGAAGATTGACATTGAATCCCCTGCCCCATATAGACCCTATAGGCACGATTCTTTTACCCGTAATTTTGGCTATGGCTAATTTGCCTGTTATAGGCATGGCTAAACCGGTGCCTGTTAATTTTCAGAACCTGAGGAACCCAAAGAAAGATATTTTATGGGTCGGTATTTCAGGCCCGGTTGCTAATATCCTGATGGCTGTAATCTCGGGCCTGCTTTTAAAAATAAATTTTATCCTGGCAATTGCTCCGGTAAAATATATGCTGGCGCTCAGCGTCCAGCTAAATGTTATTCTCGCGGTCTTTAACATGACCCCGATTCCGCCTCTCGACGGGTCCCGTTTTGTATACAGCCTGCTCCCGGATAAACTGGCATATTATTACGGGAGCCTGGAACGATACGGAATTTTTATACTGCTGTTTTTAATGTATACCGGCATTTTAAATATTTTTATCGACCCGTTATTCCGGGCCGTCATGTTTATATTTCATTTTTTTGGTGTTTTATGACTAAAAATGAAGAGGTAATAAATGAAAAATAAAAGAATTTTGAGCGGAATGCGTCCAAGCGGTAAATTGCATTTAGGCCATCTCGCGGGAGCTTTGAAAAACTGGGTAAAATTTCAGGAAGAGGCTGAATGTTTTTACATGGTGGCTGACTGGCATGCGTTAACTACCGAATACCAGGACACAAAAGGGATTAAAGATAATATTAAATATATGGTGATTGACTGGCTGGCCGCAGGGATTGACCCTGGAAAGAGCGTTATTTTTGTCCAATCGCAAATAAGCGAGCACGCCGAGCTTCATTTGATTTTATCCATGTTTATAAGCGTTGCGCGGCTTGAGAGGGTACCTTCATACAAGGAGATCCAGCAGGAACTTTCAAATAAGGATCTTTCCACTTATGGTTTTCTCGGGTATCCTGTCTTGCAGGCGGGAGATATTCTTTTATATAAAACAAATTTTGTCCCGGTTGGCGAAGACCAATTGCCGCATATTGAATTAACGAGGGAGCTCGCGAAAAAAATTAACAGTTTATATAAAGATGTTTTTGTCCTGCCCAGGGGAATCCTGACGGAAACACCCCGCCTGCCCGGGCTTGACGGCCGCAAGATGAGCAAAAGCTATGACAATTCGATTTATTTGTCGGATAATGATGAAACAGTTTCAAAAAAGGTGATGTCGATGATAACGGACCCGCAGAGAATAAAAAGGCACGACCCTGGGCACCCGGATGTATGCATAGTCCACGCTTTCCATAAAATTTATAGTGTAAAGGAACTGGATAAAATAACCGAAAATTGTATTGGCGCGAAGATTGGATGTACTGATTGTAAAAGAGATCTTGCCCGGGAACTTATTGACTTACTTAAACCGATAAACGAGAAAAGGAAGGAACTTTTATCTCAAAAAGATCTGGTTGATATGATTCTGGAAGAAGGCAATGCAAAGGCAAGAAATATAGCGCAAAAAACATTGAAGGAAGTAAAGGAGGCAATAGGATTTTAATTATGAATTATCAAATAAAACTTGACAATTTTGAAGGCCCGATGGACCTGCTTTTGCATTTAATAAAAAGGGAGGAAATGGATATTTATGATATCCCTATTGCAAAAGTTACCAGGCAATACCTTGAATATATTGAACTTTTGGAAATTCTCGATTTATCATTGGCCTCTGATTTTATGTTGATGGCCGCTGTTTTGATACAGATTAAATCCAAAATGCTTCTGCCCATTGAAAATGTAAACCTGGAGGAAGAAATCGGGGATGACCCGAGAAAGGCCTTGGTCGCAAGTGTGATGGAATATAAAAAGTTCAAGGAGCTTGCAATGGAATTGGAAAAAAACAGGGCGCACCAGGAAGAAATTTTTACAAGATTGGTGCCTGAAATAAGCATAGAAGAAGAAAACGAATTCGTGGAAGCCACGCTTTTTGATCTTTTGTCCGCGTTTAAAGACGCAATAAAAAGTGTTGACGAAAAGGCTTTTCATGAGATAATAATTGAGGAATTTACCGTAGCTGATAAAATAAAAGAGATAAAAACCAGGCTTTACGCGGGTTCGGGTTTTTATTTCTCGGAAATTATGGAAGCTTGCAGGACAAAGCTTGAAGTTATTGTAACGTTTATCGCTATTCTTGAATTAATAAAACAGCAGGAAATCCAAATCAGGCAGCATGGGATTTTTGGCGAAATAAAGGTGTATCGGCTCGTGCCTCAGGATGAATTGAGTAGGGGCACGGCTTGCCGTGCCCTCGCATGAAAATATTTATTTATGGAAACGAAAGAGTTAAAAGCTATTATTGAATGCCTTCTTTTTGTGTCCCCCCAGCCTTTAGAATTAAAAAGACTTGAAGAGATTATTGGAGGAGTTGATACTCACACTATCAGGGTATTAATAAACCAGCTCCAGGATGAATATGGAAAGGAAGACAGGGGTATACAGATTGTGGAAATTGCCGGCGGTTACCGGATGAATACCCGGCGGGAATATGCTCCGTGGGTGAAAAGACTTTTTAACACAAAACTTCATTTCCGTTTGTCCCGTTCCGCGCTTGAAACATTATCCATAATCGCGTATAAACAGCCGATTATGCGGGTGGAGATTGAAGCGATTAGAGGTGTTAATGTGGAATGGGCTTTGCATACATTATTGGAAAAAAACCTGATTAAGATTACAGGCCGTTCAGACCAGCCGGGCCGCCCGCTTCAATACGGCACAACAGATGAATTTATGGTTTATTTCGGACTTAAAGATTTGTCGGAGCTTCCGCAGTTGAAAGAATTTAAAGATGTTATCCAGGCAGAAGAAGTTTTAACAAGGATAAGTGAACCCACGGGGGAAAAAATTAATGAATAAGAAAGATATATATAATTCTTGACAGTATATCGAAAAACGATATAATAAAAAGGTGCCTCAGGGTGAGGGGCCGAAATTCCCCGACCCCTCAAATAAATAAGGGGAAAATAAAAATGTCCGGGATAAAAGCTTTATTCTCAAAAAACATTTTATTTGTTTCCCTTTTTTTATTTATCTCCATCGATTCAAATTATACAGAGGCTGGTGAAAAGATAGAATATATGAATCCTCCTGCCGATTGCGGAGCAAATTGGACGGAGGATATTAACGAATGCAAGAGATGTCATAGTCAGGACATTAAGATGAGTGATGCCAATTCCCTGAGTTTTGACACGGCAACTGATGAATGCGGAGGTAATCCTCCTTATGAAGGCCCCATGCAGATGGAGACCACATCAGACGGGAAACTCGTAGTTACACATCCAGATACAACCGCAACAGTCGGGACTAATCAATGTTTTGGGAATACATTAAAAATAAACGGTTATGCGATTGCCTATTATTATTATGAAGACGGCGTTGTAAAATATGAAGACTGGTGGCCGGATGCCGATACCACTTATACCCGCAGGCATTTTTATCCGGCAGACGGGATACATAATTATAAAGTTCGTGTAATATACTGCAGCAGCGGAGCGCCGTCATGCGGGGTCGGCTGGATCAGGATTACTAAAGAGTGGGCGGTCAATATAGAAAAAAGAGAAGAGCCGGAACAGGTAAAGATCCCCCTTGGCAAAGAAATTACTGTTACAGATAATGATAAAATATATCGTATTTATATCCCCAGCAGTTCAGGCGGAATATTCACAATAGAAACCAATAATGAGACAATAGAACTTTATTATCCTGATATTTTCACAAAAATAGCAGGCCCTGATGTCAGTATTACATATTCTATTCCTTTTGAAGATGCTGACGGTAATCCCATTGATAAACATGGCTGGTATTATGTAAAGCACAATGATACAGGTACGGCAGTTGTTTCCGGTTTTGCTCTTTCCAATACAATTATCTCTAACACCTTTAAAGAAATTGGGGAAGCCAGTTACAGACCGTGGAATTTCTGGTATTATCCTTTGCAGAATCAATCTGATCCTGCAAGAAATCTTTATGGAGAGGGCGGGACTTTAACCAAATACGATGCCGCTTTTGCCGCAAAGGCAAGAGAATATGAACTGCTGAAAAATTCTAATGGCGGAGAATCTTGGGTAGGGCATTGCTGGGGAGCAACTATTTCTTCAATTCTTCTAAGTCAACCGCAGCCAATTTACTATAACGGGCAAAATTTTTCTCAAGATGAGATAGAAGGATTAGTAATGAAGTTGGGAGATACAAATGCAGATTTCCAGGTTCTAATAGACAATATTCCGGCAATTAAACCACAAGTCGGAAAAGATGATACAGATAAATTTGCCGATAAGTTTCATGCTGGGTTAGTAGAACATATTCGAAAAAAAAGAGAATCACTTCAAAGTAATCTTAGAGATCCTAAAGGTCTGGATAGTACACAGGTTTGGAATCATGCAATATACAAATATATCTCAGTAATGAAGGAAGCTGAAGAAGGCAAGGAAGACATTATAAAGATTACTACTACTATATATGCCAATGCCGATATTCCTCCCCCCAGTGATGATAATACCATATATAGAGAAGAAACTTTTGTTTATAAATTGAAATATAAATCCAAAGGAATATTAGAGGATAATTTTCCTGAACAGGATTGGATTATTGCTGCCGGATTTGCGCCCAAAAGCTTGCGTTTTATAAAAAGTAGTCCGTTTGATGGCCGGTGGGGGGTTGCTCCTAACCCTTATGTAAAGAAAGAAAATGTGGAAAAATTAGGAGTAGATTTTTCAAAATCCCCATAGTAAATTACAAGTGAGGCAAAAATGTTTAAAAGAATATTTCCCTTATATTATCTTTTGATTTTAATATTAATAATTTCTATTTTACCCGCATATAGTCAGGCCGCAATAAACCCGGATTTTACCCCTCAATGGCAAATAGGTGATTCCTGGGATATAGTAATGCGAGGAATTCAAACAGCTGAACTTGGCACTTTAAATGGTGATGTCGAAAGACCTGGTGATCCTTTTTCCATTCATTTTAGAGTTATTGATCTTAAAGAAGTAGAAGAAGATATGTGTTATGTTGTAGAAATGACTGAGGAAGGAATGGAAAATGAAGAGGCCTTGCAGCTATATGTTCGTAAAGATGATTTTACTTTGAAGAAGGTCAGAGAGATTACAAAAGATAGAATGGGTGAAATACATAAGACAGATAAATATAATGAAAGCGGACATGATTTTATAATGTTTACTATGTTTTCCATGCCTTTTTTTATAAACATCCCTTGTGATTTCCCTAATTTTCCTGCAACAAATGATAGTGAAAAACGCACTATTCAGTTGCCTGATTCTGCCCGGTTTATAACGCAAAAGGTAACTTTTGCCGATGCAAATACTGTGGAAATAGAATTATCAACCGAAAATAACGGCGGGCTTCTCAAAACCATTCAAATCTGGGAACGAGGTAAACCATGGTGGTCATCTATAAAAAGGACTTTTACCTATAAAGATACAACAAAGCCGGGGCAGCCGGAAGTGACAAAAATAGAAAACGATAATATATTGGCAGGAACCGATTTGATTCCTCCAGTATTAAATCTGACCGTTACTCCAACTGTTTTGTGGCCGCCGAACCACGAAATGGTGGAAATTACTCCTGAAATAACTGTTTCTGATAACTATGACCGTTTTCCTGAAATAAAAATTCTTTCTGTGGAAAGTAACGAGCCTGACGATGCCTTTGGTGAAGGAGACGGACATACTACACAGGATATACAAATTACTAAAGTATGGGACAATGTTAAACGTAAAGAAATTGAAAAAATATTTCTGCGTGCCGAAAGAGAAGGGAAAGGAAATGGCCGTATTTATACCATTACCTATGTTGCTACGGATTTTTCAGGCAATTCTTCAACTGTGAGTGTAAGAGTAACCGTGGCGCATGATATTGGGGAGGAAGACAGCAAGTAATTTATAATAGATAGGGTGTTTTATTGGGTTATGAGCAGAATAAAAAAATAAGAATTTTTAGTCAATATTGTGATAAAATATTGACATAGTCCTTAAAGGGAGGGGAATGATAATAAGCGCTTTAAATGGTAATCAAATATAATCTTTACCCCGTTAGAGAAAGCCACCGACTTTAGTCGGTGGTCTACCGATTTCCAAGCTGACGGTGGTTTTTCTCCTGAGGCGAATCCGCCTTTGGCGGAAATGCCACCGTCAGCGCAAACCGTTAGAGGACAAAGTTCTCTAATGGGGTTTACCATACAGAGTGTTTTTTTGTATATGCTAAATTACTAATTACACAAAATTTTAGTATTACAAAATTTTCAGGGGGAGGGTGGACGAATGCACAGGAGAGTAGTGATAACTGGAGTGGGTGTTATTTCTCCTTGCGGTACAGGCAAAAAAGATTTCTGGGCGAATGTAAAAGCGGGAAAGTCGGGGATAAATGAAATAACACGTTTTGACACGAGAGATTTCCCCACAAAAGTTGCGGGAGAAGTAAAAAATTTTGATTCCAAGTGGTATATGGAACCCAAAGCGGTATTAAGAACCGACCTTGCGACACAATTTGCGGTCAATGCGGCATGTATGGCCGCGGAAGATTCAGGAATTTATCATAACGGCCTGGATCCTGAACGGTTTGGCGTGTCCGTGGGAACGACATTGGGCGGTTTGATTTTTGCACTGGAACAACATGGTATTTTAATGGAAAAAGGCGCGTCAAGAATGAATCCTTTTACCGCATCAGCCGCATTCCCGAACGCGGCATCAAGCCAGATATCAATACATCTAAGGGCAAAAGGCCCGAGTTACACTATTTCAAACGCATGCACCTCTTCTTTCGACGCTATAGGTTTTGCTTATTACATGATCCGGAGCGGGATGATGGATGTCATGGTTTCAGGCGGAGCGGATGCGCCGCTCTATCCCACAATTTTCAGCGCGTTTTGCCTTTCGCGCATTATGTCGCAAAAGATGAATGGAACGCCCAAGCCTTTTGATATTAACAGGGACGGGATTATTTTAGGTGAAGGCTCCGGGATGTTGATTTTGGAAGATTTAGGGCATGCAATTCACCGTGACGCGAAGATTTACGCGGAAATACTCGGATATGCCTCAGCCTGTGACGCTTATCATATGACATCATATGAACCTACCGGAAACGGCGCGTTTCGCGCGGTAAAAGGGGTCCTCGAGGAATCGAGAATTTTGCCCGACGAGATAGAATTTATCCAGGCATACGCAAATGCGACATTGGTAAATGATATAGCTGAAACAATTATTATCAAAAAGACATTTAATGACTACGCGTATAAAATACCGATAACAAGCCTTAAATCGTTATTCGGACATGTCCAGAGCGCGTCAGGAGCGATAGAATTAATCGCGTCACTGGGCGCTATGGAAGACAGCGTTATTCCCCCGACAATTAATTATGAGACCCCTGATCCTGACTGTGATTTAAATTATGTTGTAAATACCTCAATAAAAAAATCATTCCGCCTTATGCTTGCGAATTGTTTCGGGTTCGGCGGCAAAAACTCCGCACTGGTTTTAAAAAAATTTGAAGAAAAATTTATCTGCGCTTTTATTCTGGAAATCCTGGAAATATTAAAAATGTTCGCCCCTGTGTTTCACAATGGTTAAAAAAATGTTTATTTTACCGATATATACAAAATAACATATTAATAGGAGGGGGTAGATGACAAGAAAAATATTTTTAGCAGTTTTGTTTTTCACCGCGGCAATTTCAAATTCCATTTTCGCGGGCGGGATTGAAGTCAGGGAAATCGGCGCGAAAGCCAATGCGATGGGAGGCGCGTTCCGCGCCCTGGCTGATGACGGGACTGCGGTTTTTTGGAACCCGGCTGGTTTGACGCAGATAAAGAACCAGAATTTTTCTTTTGACGCACCGGTTATCCAGACCAGGGCTAAGATCAGCCAGAATTTTTATGGGCCGGGCGTTATTGGCGGTTATGAGACCGGCGAGGTTAACCAGAAAAAGACATGGGCGCTCGTTCCCGTATTGGCCTATGCCTGTGATTTGCAGAAAGAAAAACTTAAGTTTGGACTGGCGGTATATACCCAGCATGGTTTAGGGATGGAATATGACTTTTTTTCAAGCCCCGATTACCCGGCTTATCCTGAAATCGATTGGAAAGGGAAGGCCGCTTTTACATCTGTTCATCCTGCGATAGCGGGGCAGGTTAATGACAGGGTAAGTATAGGAATTGGTGTTTTTGCCACAAGGGGAGATCTGGAAGAAAGAGGTGTTTTGGTTGCCCCGGGGGCAGCGGTTAACCCTGCCCTTGCAGGTTTGAATATTCCTATTGATAAGCATTTGAAAGGAGACGGCTGGGGATATGGCGGGAATGCCGGGGTTTTATGCAAAGTGAACAAAGAATTTAACTGCGGATTGACCTATCGTTCTTCCACAAGAGTCGAGGTCAGCGGCGATTCGGATGTCAGCGCTTACGGCCCCGCGAGTTTAGGTTTGGGGCTTCTCAAATCTGAAACAGCACCCTCATCTGTTGAAATAACTTTGCCGGCTAATGTAGGGTTTGGGTTGGTATATAAACCCCAGGAAAAACTTACACTTTCAACTGACATTGATTGGACCGAATGGTCCAGTTTTTCGAGTTTTGAAGTTACAAATACAGTAGATACAACCAACGCGTTAATAACTTCAAAAAGCAATTTGGTCTTTGAGTGGAAAAATATAGTCCGGTATAGTTTCGGCCTGAAATATAATTTGGAAAAAAACTGGAATATCTATGGAGGATATTACATCGATCCAAGTCCGATTCCTGATAGAACTTTAACACCCCTGATTCCAGACAGCGGGAATAAACAAAGTTTTAGAGCCGCTTTCGGGTATGAAAGTGAAAAATACGAACTTATTTTAGGATACGAATATTTGACCACTAAAAGCAGGACAGTCAATGGTTCTCCCGTAGATGCAGATGGAGATACTGTTCCTGATAATTTGCCGGGGAATTATACCTTAAAGGTAACCACAGTCAGGTTAGGCGGCAGTATTCTGTTTTAATTGATATAATTCATTTTGCGTGCCGGGAATAGGTTAGAGGGTAAAAGTGAAGGAGTATACAGCTTAGATGAAATTCGCGTTATTACAGCTTAATTTTATTGTGGGAGATATAGAAGGTAATGCCGGGAAAATAATTAATGCTGTCAGGCCATTAAAAAATGAAGACGTTGATCTGTGTGTAACTTCAGAATTGGCAATTTCAGGATACCCTCCAAGGGATTTACTGCTGAACCGGTTTTTTATTGAAAAGGCGTATCAAAAGCTTGAAGAAATTGCTAAAACTTTGACAGGCTGCCCGCCGCTTTTGATAGGTGTTGCGGAAAAAAATATATCAGGCAGGGGCAGGCCGCTTTATAATTCGGCGGTAATTTTGGGCCAGGGGAAAATAGCCGGCAGGTTTCATAAAGTGCTTTTGCCGACATACGATGTGTTTGATGAAGACAGGTATTTTGAACCGTCAACGCAGCCCCAGATTTTCAATATAAAAAACAACAAAGTCGGGATAACCATTTGTGAAGACATCTGGAATGATAAGGATTTTTGGAAGACACACAGGTACAGTTTTGATCCTATCCAGGATTTAGTTTCTAAAAATATAGATTGTGTGGTGAATTTATCAGCTTCGCCTTTTACAATCGGGAAACAAAAAATCCGCGAATCAATGCTTGCAAGCATTTCTAAAAAATATAAAATCCCATTTTTATACGTAAATCAAACAGGCGGCAATGATGATCTTATTTTTGACGGGAGAAGCTGTGCCTTCAATAGTGAAGGCAGGTTAATAGCCCGGGGTAAGGCGTTTTTGGAAGATATTGTGGTTGTGGATACAAAGACGGGTGAAGGATTTGTTAATAAAGACGATTTCACCGAGGAATCAGAATTGTGGAATGCGCTGGTCATGGGGACCCGCGATTATATCTTTAAATGCGGTTTTAAAAAAGCGATACTTGGACTGTCCGGCGGGATTGATTCAAGTGTAACGGCTTTAATTGCCGCGGAAGCAATCGGGAAAGAAAATGTAACCGGAATTCTCATGCCATCCCCCTATTCAAGCAGGGGGAGTATAGATGATTCATTGGAATTGGCCAAAAAAATTGGAATAAAAACATTAACAATACCAATAAACAATATCATGATTTCTTTTGAGAACAGTTTGGAAAAAGTGTTCCAGGGGTATCCGAAGGACATAACTGAGGAAAATATCCAGTCCCGGATCAGGGGGAATTTATTGATGGCTGTTTCCAATAAATACGGCGCAATGCTTTTAACGACGGGAAATAAGTCGGAACTCGCGGTCGGATATTGCACAATATACGGTGATATGTCGGGAGGACTTGCGGTAATCGCGGACGTGCCAAAGACTATGATATACCGGTTGACCGACTGGCTGAACAAGACAAGAGGGGATTTAATACCAAAACAAATTATATATAAGGCCCCGTCAGCGGAATTAAGGCCGGACCAGACCGACCAGGATAGTTTGCCGCCGTATAATGTGCTCGATGCGATTTTATACAGGCATATTGAGCTTTATAAATCGGAAGAAGAAATTGTTTCGGACGGGTTTGACAGGGAAATCGTGAAAAAAGTTTTAGACCTGGCCGGGAAGGCTGAGTTTAAAAGAAAACAGGCGCCTCCAGGCCTAAAAGTGACGGACCGGGCGTTTGGAACGGGCTGGAGAATGCCGATAGCGGCAAAAATAAATTTTTAAAAACAGGGTATAATAAACTCCTCCCAACCTCCTCTTTTCACGAAGTGATCACTCTGTGAAAAGAGGAGGAGTAAGAGAAGAAGGGTGTCCACTAGTTTTCCCTCTTTTTTCTCGCGAAGCGATCACTTCGTGAAAAGAGGGGTAAGGGGAGTTCGGATTTATTATTTTAAAATGAGGGATAATAAATTATGAAAACCCGAATGGGGAGAGAGTTTTGTGGATAAAATGGAAATTGGCAAAAATAATTATGCTTTTATCGATAGTCAGAATTTGAATTTAGCTGTTCGTTCGCAAGGATGGACACTTGATTTTAAACGATTTAGGCAATATTTAAAGGATAAATACAATGTAACCAAAGCATTTCTTTTTATTGGGTATGTTAACACAAATCAGGAGTTTGTATATTTCATTACAAGAGGATGGTTATATTCTGGTTTTTAAACCTACTTTTATATTTACCGAATAAAAAAGTTAAAGGCAACGTTGATGCCGAATTAGTGCTGCACACAATGGTTGAATATCCAAATTACGATAAAGCGGTTATTGTTTCAGGGGATGGCGATTTTTATTGTTTGACAGAATATCTTATTAAGCAAGATAAGCTTTTAAAGTTAATAGTTCCTAATAAAGGTCAGTTTTCGTCTTTATTAAGGAAGTTTATGCATAAAATTGATTTTATGAATAATTTGAAGGAAAAATTAGAGCATAAAAAAAGAGGCATTGACCTTCGGACGAAACCTTAGGTGTAACCTCTCATCGTGATTATGGTTAAATTATATATAATGTTTTATTATTTGTCAATAGAAAAATAAGATTAAATTTATGAAAATAAAATATCTGATTATAAGTTACTTTGGGAAACAAGATCGCACAAAGTGATCGCTTCGCGAAAAAAAGAGGAGGGGTAAGAAAAGAGAACTCTATTCGGCTTTTTGTCTTTATCTCCCCTCTTTTTTTAAAGAGGGGATTAAGGGGAGTTCGGATTTATTGTTTTAAAATGAGGGATTATAAATTATGAAAACCCGAATGGATGGGAGAGTTTTTTGGGATTTGAAGGTTTTAATAGAAAGTAATTAAGCTAAAAAATAAGGAGGATGACAATGGGAAAAACAGCAGTTAATATAGATTTGCTTATTTTAAAAGAGGAAGCCAGGAAAGAACTTTTTGATTTTTATGAGTTTTTGATTAAAAAATATGGAGTAAAAAAAGTTGCTGAGGGAGATAAATTTGAAAAAATAATTTCGAATCCTCTAAAAGTTGATAAAATAATTATTCCTGCGAGAGAGGAGCTTTATGAAAGATAGAGTTTTTATAGATACTAATATATATGTTTATAGTTCATTAGAAGATAATTTACATATTGAAAAAAGGAATAAAGCCGTTAATTTTATTAAAACCATAGATAAAACAATAATTAGCAATACACAAGTAATAAATGAATTTTATGTTATATTGGTCCGAAATAAAATTTCTGATTCAATGATACAAGAAAGAGTGGAAGAAATAATCAAAAACACCGAGTTAATTCTTATAACAGTAGAAAGTATCAGATTGTCTTGGAAAATAAAAGAAAAATATAAATATTCTTATTGGGATAGCCTTATTCTTGCATCAGCATTAGAAAATGGTTGTTCGTGTGTTTATACCGAAGATATGCAGAATGGGCAGTTAATTGAAGAAAAACTTAACATAATAAATCCATTTTTGGGATAAGGATAAATTAAGATTCAGTAACACTGATATTTTGAATAATATTGAAGGTGTGCTTTCAAGAATTGAAGAACTCCTCCCCGCCTCCTCTTTGAAAAAAGAGGAGGGGAAAGAGAAGAGATGAGGGATTATAATTTATGAAAATAAAATTGATAGCGCCGGCACGAAAACCCGAATGAGGGGAGAGTTTTTGGATCTGAAAAAGGAGGAAAATAACAATGTCTATAATTAAAAAATATTTTATACTTCTTTTGTTTATTTTTTTGATTGGTAATGCAGGTTATACAGAAATTGGCGAAAAGATAGAAAAAATAGACCCTCCCGCCAATTGCGGGGCAAATTGGACAGAAGATATCGACGTATGCCGCAGGTGCCATAAACAAAGTTCCGGCAGGGACAGCTTTGGTATTCAAAGTTTTGGATTAAGTTCTGACGAATGCGGGGGGAATTCCACTTATGTCGGCCCCATGCAAACGGAAACTACATCAGACGGGAAACTTATACTTACGCATCCCTATACGACAGCAACAGTTGGAACAAATTTATGTTTTGGGAATTCATTAAAAATAAACGGTTATGCGATTGCCTATTATTACTATGAAGACGATGTTGTAAAACATGAAGACTGGTGGCCGGATGCTGATACTACTTATACCCGCAGGCATTTTTATGCGGCAAGCGGCATTCATAATTATAAAGTTAAAGTAATTTATTGCAGCAGCGGAGCACCGTCATGCGGGACCGGCTGGATCAGGCTTACCAAAGAATGGATGACAACTATTGGGGAAGGAGAGATAAACCTGGCTGTTCCTTATTATAGTCAGAGAGATACTACAAGCTGGAATGGTTACAATTCCACAGGGTGGGCTAATGAAATTTATGACAGTGTCAGCCCGCCAAATAATAAAATAAAAAATTTAGGTTGTGTACTGACGGATTTAGTGATGGTGTTGAGATTTTATGGAGTAGCTTATGGAGCAGATAGCGCAGATGTGAATCCTAAAAATCTTAATATATGGCTAAATAGAAATAAGGGATATGATCCAGGAGGGTTGATAAGATGGTATAAAGTGGAACCATATTCGAGTGATCAAGTTGTCTTCAATAATTTTGCCAATAGTTTTGATACATTAGATAGTGATTTAAAAAACGGGAATCCGGTAATTTTAAAAGTGCCAAGAGAATATTCTAGTACACACTTTGTGGTGGTAAAAGGGAAAACAACTGGGACATATAAGATTAATGATCCCGCGTCGACAACAAAGGTTACTTTAGAATCATATGATAATCGATTTGATACTGGTGGACGAGGAGGGCTAAGACGATTTGCCCGTAAAACAGTTGAGAAAGGGAAGATGGAAATACATGCCAATTGTCCCGTGGAGCTTCTATTAATTGATTCTCAAGGCCGTAGACTTGGTTATGAACCAGTAACAAAGACCATTATTACAGAAATATCTGGTTCGTATATTGAGGAGGATGCTCCATATCCACTTTTAGAAGAAGGCGAAATACCACCCCCGCAAAAACCACCTGCAAAAATATTATTTGTAAATGAATTAGAAGAAGATAATTTTTCCTTACAGACTTATGGAACAGGAAATGGATATTATACATTAACTGTTGGGATAATTCTTCCTACTTTTTCTGGAGAAAGGTCTGAAGAAGTGGATGTTAGATTTGATGGTGTTACACGAGAAGGGCTTGTATCAGATTATCCTATTACGGTTACAACCTCCCGCGAGACATCTAAAATGGAACATATTATAACTTTAACTTCTATGAAAGAGGATATAGAAATTCTTTTTCAATTAGGTGATATAGATAATCAAGGAATAAAGAATAGTTTATTGAAAAAGTTAGAAGCTGCAGAAAAGGCGGAAGAAAGGAATGATAATAAGATAATTGAAAATATTTTAAATGCCTTTAAGAATGAAGTAGAGGCTCAAAAAGAAAAACATATTAGTGAAAAGGGAGCAAAGATTTTATTGGATGATGCGGATTATCTGTTAAATCATTTATAATTTGTGGAAATTGATATTCCCCCTCTTTTTTCTCGCGAAGCGATCACTTCGTGAAAAGAGGGCCTGCCTGCCGCAGGCAGGGATTAAGGGGAGTTCGGATTTATTATTTTAAAATGAGGGATTATAATTTATGAAAATAAAATTTACCCGATGAAATAATTTTAAATTTTATGTATTACATATTTTATCCCGCGTTCTTATGAAATTGGTGATGAGTTTTAAGAAATGGAATTATTTCAATTTATCATAAATAGAACGGCGATGTTCAACGCCATAAAGAGTTATTACATTATTAGGATGGTCAACCCAGAAAAGAATTCTATAATCACCAATTCTATATTTTTGTAATCCTTTAAGGTCGTTAGGGAGGTATTTAAGAGGAGTGTCGAGAATTTTAGGGTTTTGGGCGAGCCACTCTATTTTTTGAAAGATTCTTTTACTTATAGATTTATCGATTTTTTTAATATCAAACTCAGGAGTTGTATTTACAGAACTTTGACAGTTAAACCCTAAAAAATCGCAAAAGAAGCGAAAAGAACCGCATAGAAATAAGGGGCGGTTCTTTTTTTTGGCCAAAGTGTAGTGCCATGTTTGATTAAAAATAATTAAAA
>JBFMCF010000074.1 GCA_040754625.1 bacterium
AACAGTACGAACATAAAACATGCTCCTATTATACCTTAGTGCGACAAAATTACACTTTTATATCGCTAAATCATTGATTTTATTAGCTTTGTCTTTTTAGAAAAAGTGAGTTGGACAAGTCAGGAAAGGTATTTACCCTCATATTGACTGGAATATTCAGCTTGATTACGCGGAAAAACTGGGATTGGGTTTTCGTAAATACAATTTAATCGAAGTGTAGCTGTTACATTTTTAGTCCATTTTGTCTTTGCGGATGATAAATCCCCCCGGATATTACAGCTTTCATTCCGTCTTCAACCGACATATCAAGATAAACCAAATCCTCTTTCGGCACAAAAATAAGCATGCCTGATGTCGGATTTGGCGTAGTGGGCAGAAAAACCGCGATGACCGTTTCCCTGGTTTTTTCCTGTATTTCACCTTCAGCTTCGTTGCTGATAAAACCAAGCGAATATAGCCCCTTTCTCGGGTATTCCACCAAAACAACAGATTTAAAAAGACTTTTATTGCCTCCTAAAAATGCCTCGCTGATCTGGTGTATAGTCGTATAAATCTTGTTTACCAGCGGCGTATTGGTTAGCAATTTATGCCACAAAGATATAATTTTTTTCCCTATGATATTAGTCGCCAGCAAACCTAACAGTGTTATAAAAATAATAATTATCAAAAAGCCTACGCCAGGTATGCGTATATGAAAATATTTATTTAAATAATTGTAAAGAATCCCGTCAATATGGTAAAATACGTAAAGCAGGAAATAAACGGTCAATGCGGTAGGCAAAACCAGTAAAAAACCTGCGAAAAAATATCTTCTTAATTTTTTAAACATTTTTTTATTCTAACATTAACAAGGGGTCATGCCCCCTTATTTTAAAGGAAAATTATGAAAAAAATAACAGTTGCTTCAATAATTGAACTTATTATTATCCTATTGTTTACCATCTGCGGCATCTTTGCCATTTTCAGCGACGTAATTCTACTATCCATGTTCGGGTTTCTTTTCGCCCTGACCGGGGTTATGTGGTTCCATGCCGTGTATATAAAACCAAAATACCCGGAAGATAAATCATAATATCTTATCCAAATCAATTTCCATCCCGTCAGACGCGGAAATAACTTTTATATTTATTTCTTCACTTGCTTTTTTCGCCAATTCATAGGGCCTGTTTTTAATCATAGTCATTCCGAAATGTGTTAATACCGCAAGTTTTGGCTTAACCGCTTTTATTAAATAAACCGCCTCATTAAAAGTCAAATGGTCAATTATTTTACCGCTTTCAGGGTCTTTATCAAAACGGACTGTATTTATAATTAAAATATCGCTTTTGAATTCACCGGCAAGTTCAGGAAAAAATCTGGTGTCCGCGATATAACCTATTCTTCCTTTTGAATATATAAATTCAAAACCATAAGTTTCAACCGGATGCATTAATTTCCTGCCTGTTAAAATAATTATATTATTTAATTTAAACCGGGCCTTTTCTTTTAAAATAATTAATTTATCTATCGCGTTATGAAGATATTTAAAAAATACGGCTTCTTCCTGAATAGCGTTCCCGGGAAGGATAACCGTCCCTCTTTTTTTAAAGCCGCCGTTAGTCATGGCTTCAACCATAATATTCAAATCAGAGGAATGGTCTATGTGGCGGTGTGAAAGTATAATCCCATCCAGTGTTAAAGGGTCCTTTTTAGGCCTGCTTGACAGGCATTTTACCAAACTACCGGGGCCGGGATCCAATAAGAATTTTGTATCATCTAATTCAAACCATATCCCGCCTGATGCCCTGAGCTGTCTTGTCACTACAAACCTTGCTCCGGCAG
The DNA here is from genome assembly GCA_040754625.1 of bacterium. Classification (NCBI taxonomy): domain Bacteria; species bacterium. The sequence continues at coordinate 1,822 of JBFMCF010000074.1, forward strand.
TGCCCAAAAATTTTATTTTATTCAAAATCCCACCGTTTATATTATCGTCCTAAATCGACCCCCTGAAAATCGGTAAATTTGCCCTGGCTGAAATCCGTCCGTAAAATTACCTTTTTGAACCGTGAATAACTTGTAAAAATCCCAAAGTTTGTTTCTTTATCATTTAAAAATATTTTATAAATGTCTTTCTTTTTTTCAAATTTTATGTTGTTTAAATTAGACGATGAAAAATATACAGTGGTTTTTGACGAATTAGGGATCATAATATATTCTGCCTGCCCGCTGCCCATCCTGAATTTGCTTATAAATTCATTTTTATCTTCATCAACAAAAATCACACTGCAGTCCATACGGCTCTCTTTTGATATAGGTAAAAAACTAAAACTAAAGCTGAAATTTTCAGGGAAATCTACTTTCCAGATTAATTCCCTCTCTCCCAGTGATTTAGAAGTAATGGAATTTTTACTATCTATTTGCTCTATTACAAAACCATAGCCGATGTTTTCCATAACGGTATTTGGTTTGTAAGTGTTATAATTTTCGCTCAAAAATACACTGGTTATACTTTTTGATGATTCTTTATAAGCATCTCCCAGGATAATTTTTTCCAGGAGAGGTTTGTCCTCTTCATTTTTCTTTATTTCTGTGCCATAAACGGCAAGCAGTTTCCCGTTTTTCAGGATTAATTTGGTGTTAATTTTTATCTTATCCGGGAAATCGGTAATAATCCCTGAAATGACCGCGTCAACCCCTAAAATATCTATTATAAATTTTTCATCAACCAATGAACCTGCGGATATTTTCTGTTCCTCCAAACGTTCATTAATATCCCTGTTCAGCATTACATTAAAATCTTTGCTTTCAGAAAAAAGGTCGTACAAATTATTCCTGATATAATTCCCAAGATTAGGCAAATCCCCTTTTGTATTAATGAAATCCAAAACAGCAATCTTTTTTATATCTGACATTTTTATTTTATTTTCTATATTTTTAGACAGTTCCAGTAATTCCTTCTCCGCGAAATAAGATGATACATTAGAGATACCGCAAAAAAACAAGATATTCAATAGAAATAAAATCAATTTTCTATTCATTCTCTTTTCCCTGATATAATAAAATATTTTCTATTATCTATTCCAAACTTGGTTTAGGCGAATTTTTCTGCCTTTTCGAAGAATGACATAATGCGCAAAATAAACCAATATTTTCACTTTTCACCTCTACCCTTAAATATTTATAGTTTGTGTTGCTTGGATGAAAATCATGACAGCTTCCGCATTCAAAGATACCTTCCTTGCTTAAAACAGTAGTATCTACTATTACCTTTTTCGGGTCCGGTTTCATTCCAACGGGGTGCGTTTTTTTCATGTCTATTTCCGGGCCCGCTGAACCATTATGGCACCCCATGCAAATTGCCGACTGGCCGGATATTTTTGCCTTTGTATAAGGATTATCTATTGTGGTGTCAGCTTTTACCGCCATACTAAACGGCGCTTTGGCATCATGGAGATTATGACAATCAGTACAATTCTCATCATGCTGGGCAAAAACCGGCTTTAAAATAACCGCTAAAATAGTTGTTAAAAGTAGAACCTTTCGCATCCCGCCTCCTAAACACTAAAGTATTCAACAAAAAGAGCCCTTTAAGGGGCTCTTTTTGTCAATTAAATTATTTCTTTTCTGCTGGCGCTGCCGGCTTTTTCTCACCTTTAGATCGTTTATCAGAATGACAAACCGCACAGAATTTACCTAAATCACTGCCGTTTGCTCCAACATCAGCTCGTAAATATTTATAATTAGGATTACTTGGATGAAAATCATGGCAGCTGCTGCATTCAAAGAGCCCGCCGTCTCTTAACCATTCAGGAGGGACCTGTGCTCTTTTAGGATTTGGCACAATTCCCACCGGATGGGACTTCATTATACCAATTTCAGGGCCGCCTTCACCTATATGGCATCCCTGGCATAATGCGGAAATACCCGATAAAGGTTTTTTTGTCGCAGGGTTAATGGTCTTTGTATCAGGAGCCACCGCGATTATTTTTTCTCCTTTCGCATCATGAATACTATGGCAGTCTTTACAGTTATTATCATGCTGCGCAAAAACAGAATAACTGCTTGCCAAAACCATTAAAAACATTGTAAACAAAATTGCCGCTTTCTTCATTATCTTTTTCACCTCCTTTTTATATAAATATTATATATTTAATTTTTTACAAATAAACATCTATTAATTATAACCAGTAAAAAACAACTGTCAATAAAAAAATATTTATAAAGTGAAGTATCCCCGAAATTTTAGCGTCAAAACAAGGCCGTCTGATAATTCAAATTATTTGTTTGGGATATTTTATTAAAAACTTTGCCTGAATACCTGGCAAATATTTCTTTTATTCCATCGGCAATTGCATAATATTTAA
>JBFMCF010000075.1 GCA_040754625.1 bacterium
TTCCCTTTTTTTATGGCTTTTGCTTCGGTTTTTTTTGCTGTTGTCTTTAAGATTTATTATTCACTTGATTCCTCGCAGGCTAAAGCCTGCGCCTACCTGATTTCCACCGGTAACTGACCGGTTACATAACTTCCCAGAAAACTCTTGAAAAAGTGTAATATTCAGGTAAAATATAACTTTCCAGTAAAATAAACTTTAAACTAAACACAAAACCGGCAAAATATGAGAATTTTAATTATCGGCAGCGGCGGAAGGGAACATACTTTAGTATGGAAAATGAGCCAGAGTGCGAAGGTGAAAAAAATTTTTGCCGCGCCCGGGAACGGCGGAATGGAAAAAATAGCGCAGTGTGTTCCTGTTGACGCGGCTGATATCGCGGGCCTGGCTGATTTCGCGGAAAGAGAAAAAATCGATTTTACGGTTGTCGGCCCTGAAATGCCTTTAACATTGGGGATTGTTGATGCCTTTAAAAAAAAGGGGCTTCGTATTTTTGGACCGGATAAATCCGGCGCCAGGTTGGAAGGCAGTAAAATCTGGTCCAAGAATTTCATGAAAAAATATGAAATCCCGACTGCGGGCTATTATGTTTTCGATAATTTAAAAAAGGCCGGAGAGTTTATTGAAAAAGCCGAATACCCGCTTGTAATTAAAGCGGACGGTTTGGCCGCGGGAAAAGGTGTGGTGATTTGCGATAACGCAGAAGAATCCCGGGGTGTCCTAAGTGATTTTATGCAGAAAAACATGCTTGGCGGTGCGGGCGCAAAAGTCGTCATTGAGGAATTTTTACACGGAGAAGAAATTTCAATTATAGCCGTTACAGACGGAGAAATAATTTTACCCCTCCCCTCGGCTAAGGACCATAAACGGATTTACGACAATGATAAGGGGCCGAATACCGGGGGTATGGGCGCGTATTCTCCCGTCCCGTTTTTTAATAAGGAACTGGAAGATAAAATTAATAAACAGGTAATGGCCCCTACCCTGCGGGGATTAAAAAAGGAAGGGATTGATTACCGCGGTGTTATTTATTTTGGTTTGATAATTAAGGGGAACGACCCTTATGTCCTGGAATATAACTGCCGTTTTGGCGACCCTGAAACACAGGCAATTCTGCCAGGAATAAAGAGTGATTTGTTTGATATCCTTGATGCCGCGGAGAGTAAACACCTGTCTTCCTTTTTAGCAAAAAGTCCGGTTTCATCATCTGGACAAAAATCTGTTTGTGTTGTTATCGCGTCAGGCGGATACCCGGGAAATTATGAAAAAGGGAAAGAAATATCGGGACTGGATGAATTGACCGGCAAAGATGATATTTATGTGTTTCATGCCGGCACAGTAAAAAAAGGCAATAAAATTTTAACAAGCGGAGGCAGGGTGCTGGGGATAACAGCGCTTGGCGATTCATTGAAAGATGCGCAAAAAAAAGCTTATGAGGCTGTTAAGAAAATAAAGTTTGAAAATATGTATTACAGGAAGGACATTGCTGGAAAAGCGATATAAAATTAATTGCAGGGGCAGGGCTTGCCCTGCCCTGTTTAGGAGGAGATACAATGGCAAAAAGTAATAAACCGTTAATCAGTATAATCATGGGCAGTGATTCCGACCTGCCTGTTATGAAATCCGCGATGGATGTTCTTGATAAATTCGGGATTCCGTTTGAAGCAAAGGTTTCTTCCGCTCACAGGACCCTTGACAGGACCGTTGAATACGCGAGGAACGCGGAAAAGAACGGCATTGGTGTGATTATAGCGGGGGCCGGCGGCGCGGCTCATTTGCCCGGGGTGGTTGCTGCCGCGACGGTTTTACCTGTAATTGGCGTGCCGCTGTCAAATTCAGCGTTGAAGGGTGTTGACGCGCTTTTTTCAATTGTTCAAATGCCCGCCGGTGTTCCTGTGGCAGCCGTGGGTATCGGGGACAGCGGGGCAGTTAACGCGGCGCTTCTGGCGGTGAGGATTTTAGCAGGGAATGACGGCAAAATAAAAAAATCACTAAAAAAATATATTGAAGAGATGAGTGAAAAAGTCATTGAAAAAGACAAACAACTGCAAAAAGTGTTAAATACCGTAAATCGTAACACGTGAATAGTAAATGGTTATTAACGGTTTTTGTATCTTACTATTTATGAAATAAGGGTTCTTTTTGAATGAAAATTCTATTTGTGTGTACAGGAAACACCTGCAGGAGCCCGCTGGCTGAAAAACTTTTTCAGCATTATGCAAAGGACTGCCCCGGAGTAGAATCAGCTTCAGCGGGAATAAGCGCATGGCAGAATGTCCGGATGTCTTTTGACAGCGAAAGGCTGTTGATCCGGGAAGGTATAGACCCTTCCGGATTCAAAAGCCAGCCGGTCACATGGAATTTGTTGCAAAAATATGATTTGGTTTTAACCATGGACCGGAGGCAGGCAGATTATATTAAAGATACTTTTCCTAAAACGGAAGGCAGGACATTTTTATTAAAAAAATTTATTGACAAGGATGAGCTGAACGCGGAAATTGCAGACCCATACCTTGGCAATGCCGGTGACTATGAAAATTGTTTCAGGGAAATAAAAGAGGCAGTTATAAAACTAAAGGAGAAATTATGCGTGTAGCAATTGGCGCGGACCACGGCGGTTATGAATTAAAAGAAGAAATAAAAAAGTATCTGGAGATTGAAGGGTATGAAGTTGTTGATTTCGGGACAGGCAGCCCCGAATCAGTTGACTATCCATATTTGGCTTTAAAAACCGCGAAATCAGTGGCAAACGGGGAAAACGATTCCGGGATTTTTATCTGCGGTTCAGGTATCGGTGCGTGCATTGTTGCCAATAAAGTTCGCGGGATAAGGGCGGCGTTATGTTATAATACAGAAATTGCGCGTCTGTCGCGCGAACACAATAACGCCAATTTTCTATGTCTGGGAGGAAGATTTCTCGATAAACAGGAGGCTTTTCTGATTGTAAATGTCTGGTTGAAAACTCCTTTTTCAGGCGGCAGGCATGAGAGGAGAGTCAATCAGATAAAGGAAATTGAAGAAACAGCACAAAAAACTTAGTTTTTTGGTTTAATATTATGGAGAGCAAAAATGTCTATTTTAAGAAAATTTGACCCTGAGATCTACAATGCCATGAAAAAGGAAATTGAGCGGGAAAAAAGCAAGCTTATTCTTATAGCCTCGGAGAATTATGTAAGCCCGGCGGTGTTGGAAGCGCAATGTTCGGTGATGACGAATAAATATGCCGAAGGGTATCCCGGCAGGCGGTATTACGGCGGATGCGAGTTTGTTGATAGCGCTGAAAGGCTGGCCCAGGAAAGATTGAAAAAATTATTTGACGCGGAACATGTCAATGTCCAGCCCCATTCAGGTTCACAGGCGAATATGGCGGTCTATTTTTCTGTTCTTAACCCGGGGGACACAATTCTTGGAATGGATCTGGCGCATGGCGGGCATCTTACCCATGGCAGTCCTGTAAGTTTTTCAGGAAAGATTTTCCGCGCAGTGTCTTACGGTGTGGATCCTTTAACTGAAACAATCGATTTTGGACAGGTAGAGGATTTGGCGAAGAAATACCGCCCTAAAATGATTGTATGCGGCGCTTCGGCATACCCGAGGATGATTGATTTTAAAATATTTCGTGAAATTGCCGACCGCTATGGCGCTTATCTTTTTGCCGATATCGCCCATATAGCGGGCCTGATTGTCGCGGGGGTTCATCCAAGTTCAATCCCTTACGCCCACTTTACGGCAGGTACAACGCACAAAACAATGCGGGGCCCCCGCGGCGGATTTATTCTTTGCAAAAAGGAGTTTGGGGAGGTTGTTGACAAAACTGTTTTCCCGGGTATCCAGGGAGGACCCTTGATGCATGTTATTGCTGCGAAGGCAGTTTGTTTTAAGGAAGCTGAGAGGAAGGATTTCAAAGATTACCAGAAACAGATTGTAAAAAATGCGAAGGTATTGGCTGAAGAGTTGAAAAATTTTGGTTTTCGCCTGGTTTCAGGGGGGACGGATAACCATTTGATACTGATTGATTTGACAAGCCTGGGGATAAGCGGAAAAGAGGCGGAGGAAATATTAGACAGGGCTGGTATTACCCTGAACAAAAACAGGATTCCCGGGGATACGCGCAGCCCGTTTATTACAAGCGGAATACGGGTAGGCACGCCCGCTGTAACTTCGCGTGAAATGAAAGAAAAAGAAATGAAAATTATCGCCCGTTTCATTAATGATGTTTTAAGGAGCAGGAGGGAAATTACCATTAAACAGGTTAAGTCAGAGGTTAAAGCTTTGGTAAATAAATTTCCGATATACGAATAGATTATGACTAAAAAAAATAAACCACGGATCTATCGTCCTTCGTGGGACGAATATTTTATGAAGATAGCGCATCTGGTTTCAGAGCGTTCTACATGCCTTCGAAGGCATGTGGGTGCTGTTTTAGTCAAAGACAAGAGAATTCTGGTTACAGGATATAACGGGGCGGCGTCAGGTTTAAAACATTGTGAAGATGTCGGGTGCCTTCGTGAAAAGATGAAAGTCCCGTCCGGCGAGCGGCATGAAATATGCAGGGGTCTGCACGGCGAACAAAACGCGATTATCCAGGCCGCGACTTTTGGTTTAAGCATTAAAGGGGCAACGTTGTATTGTACCCACCAACCGTGTATTTTATGCGCGAAAATGATTATTAATTCAGGAATAAAAGAAATAATTTATTCAGGCGGTTACCCGGACAGGTTAGCGGTTGACATGTTTAAGGAGGCAAAAGTAGTTTTAAAAAATTATGCCAATAATAATGAACAATAAATACCGTTAATTTGTAATTGGTAATGGACCTTAAAAAATGCAAACATTCAGAGGCGGGGTTCATCCCCCGCAGTCAAAATATACAAAAGATAAACCGGTAGAAAAGGCCAGGCTTCCGAAAAAGGTTGTTATACCGCTGCATCAGCACGCGGGCTGCCAGGCAGAACCTGTTGTTTCTGCCGGGGATATGGTTAAAACCGGCCAAAAAATCGGCGAGTCAAAAGCTTTTATTTCCGCAAATGTTCATTCCTCAATTACCGGTAGAATTGAATCAATCAAAAAAGGTGTTTCTCCGATTATGCGCGACGGGTGGTGCGTGAATATTGAAGGAGACGGCACTGATGAATGGTTTGGTTCAAAGGAAACGGCTGATGTCGGTAAATTCTCTCCTGAAGAAATCAGGCAAAAAATTAAAGATGCGGGAATAGTAGGCCTTGGCGGCGCGGGATTTCCGACGCATGTGAAATTATGCCCGCCGTGTGACAAAAAGATTGACACCGTAATAATCAACGGGTCGGAATGTGAACCTTATTTGACCTGCGATTACCGTTTGATGATAGAAAAATCAAATGAAATACTCGAGGGTCTGGAGATAATAAAGAAAGCCGTTGGCGCGGAATACGGATATATTGCTGTTGAAGATAATAAACCCGATGCGGCTGAAAAAATCAAGAGCGTTTTAAAAAATAAAAACGATAAAGTAATTGTTTTGAAAACAAAATACCCCCAGGGCGCGGAGAAACAGTTGATTAAAGCCGTTTTAAACCGCGAAGTCCCAAGCTGTAAACTTCCCCTGGATGCCGGCGTGGTTGTGGATAATGCCGGAACGGCCGTGGCTGTAAGGAACGCGGTTTTGGAAAACATCCCCCTGATTGAAAGGGTGATTACGGTATGCGGTTCAGGTATATCCACGGGAAAAAATTTATTAGTACGTATTGGAACAAGTTTTAGAGATGTCCTTGAAGAATGCGGCGGCCTGAAAAAAGATGTGTGGAAGGTAATTATGGGCGGGCCGATGATGGGGTTGTCCCAGTTTTCACTGGATATTCCCGTCATAAAGGGGACGTCGGGTATTTTAGCCATGACTTTGGATGAAAGGCCGGTTTTACAGGAGCGAAACTGCATACGGTGCGGACGGTGTATAGGTGTATGCCCTATGTCTCTTATGCCCAATATGCTCGGATTATATAGTTCAAGGTTTATGCTTGAAGATGGTTTTAAATATAATCCTCAGGATTGTATTGAATGCGGTTCTTGCGCTTATGTCTGTCCGGCGAAGATTCCGCTGGTGCAGTTGATAAGATTTATTAAGGGTAAGAAATTAGAGCAGATGAGAAAATGCAAAATTTAGACATCAGTCTATAGAGGTTTATACGGTCGTGACAAACGGAGATTTGTTTTTATGGAAGTAAAAAATAATAATTCAGAGGCTATAGAACATAAACTGGATGTTTCTGTTTCGCCTCATATTAAAGATAAAGCAACCGTCCAGAAGGTAATGCTGGATGTTATAATCGCGCTTATTCCAGCTGGGTTTTCCGGTATTTATTTTTTCGGGATCCGTAGTATATATGTAATTTTAACCTGTGTCATTATGTCAGTGATAAGTGAATGGATCATGCAAATAATAATGGGAGTTGAGGTTACAGTGGATGATTTAAGCGCGGTTGTAACCGGGATTTTACTGGCATATTGCCTTCCGCCAAGCGTTCCGTTATGGGTAGCCGGAATCGGCGCTGTTACAGCTATTGCCTTGGTAAAAAATCTTTTTGGCGGTTTAGGGTATAATATTTTTAATCCTGCGCTTGCCGCGAGAGCGATCCTTGTAGCGTCCTGGCCTGTCGCGATGACTTTATATATTGCTCCGAAAATGGGGAGTATTTCGTTGCTTGATGGTATTGATGGTATTACTTCTGCTACGCCATTGACTTTGATCAAAGAATCTTATAATTATCTGGCAGATACGACTAATCTGGACCCTGAAAAAATAGTACAGATGAAACGAAATATTTTAGATTTGGGCAATAAAGATCTGTGGCTTAATTTGTTTACCGGAGTTAAAGGCGGAAGCTTGGGGGAAACATCAAATCTGGCTTTGCTTTCAGGCGGGTGTTATCTTTTAATAAAGAAAATCATTGATTGGAGGGTCCCTGTTACTTTTATAGGGACAGTTCTTATTTTTTCGTTAGTTTTAGGCCGGAATCCGGTTTTTAATATTTTATCTGGAGGCCTTTTCCTTGGGGCCTTTTTTATGGCCACGGATTATGTGACCTCGCCGGTAACACCGGTTGGAAGGCTTATCTTTGGAGTTTGCTGCGGGTTATTTGTGGTTTTAATAAGATTTTACGGCGGGTATCCCGAGGGCGTGTGTTATTCGATTTTAATAATGAATATGCTGGTCCCGGCAATTGATAAATTTACTATACCAAAAACTTTCGGGTATTAACAGGGATTATGAAAGAATTGACAAAGAAAATTTTAAAATTCAGTCTGGCGCTTTTTATATTTTGCGTGGCGGCCGCGGTCATACTTGCCTCGGTCAATATAATTACATCAAGGCAGATTGAAGCGAATAAAATAGCCGAGGCGAACAGCAAAAGGCAAAAGGTCCTGCCGCAGGCCGATAAGGATAGTTTTAAGGAAAAAGAAATAAACGGCAAAAGATATTTTCTTGGATTTGATAAAAACGGAGAATATGCCGGGACCGTTTTTGAAGTAACGGGGCGAGGTTTCGGCGGCCCGATAAATATTACAGTGGGTGTTGACAGGGATGGAAAGACGGCGGGGATAGCTGTCTCAAAATTAGACCAGAGTGAGACCCCGGGGCTTGGCATAAAAATTACAACGGATAAATTCCAGAACCAGTTTATCGGGAAAACAGGAATGGAAATGAAATTAAAAAAGGACGGCGGGACGATAGACGCGATTACCGCCGCGACTATTTCTTCCCAGGCTGTTACAAAAGCAGTCAGGGACGGCCTTGAGACATATCAAAAGATAAAGGGTGAAATAGAAAATTTATGAAAGAATTCTGGGAAACTTTTAAAAACGGGATCTGGCGGGAAAACCCGCTTCTTGTTATAATTTTAGGCCTTTGTCCCACGCTGGCTGTTTCCGGGACCGCGAATGACGCGTTTGGAATGAGCCTTGCTTTGATGTTCGTCCTTGTTCTGTCGAATGTTTTTATCTCTATGATCCGTAATATAGTCAACAACCAGATTCGCATACCGATATTCATCATTGTTATCTCTACTTTTGTCACGGTTATAGACCTTTCAATGCAGGCATACCAGCCGGAACTTTATAAAAGCCTGGGGGTGTTTGTCCCTTTGATTGTTGTTAACTGTATCATTCTCGGGCGCGCGGAGGCTTACGCATATAAAAACGCGGTTTTAAATTCACTGGCGGACGGGTTAGGCATGAGTATCGGTTATATGCTCATTATAACTTTTATAGGAACGGTCAGGGAAATATTGGGTAACGGAACGTTAACTTTGTTCAATTATCAATTTTTTAACCTTGGGGAAAATTATCAACCTATGCTGATTATGATTCTTCCGCCGGGCGCGTTTTTGACATTCGGGTTTCTGATCGCGTTCAAAAAATGGCTGGAGAAAGGATAATGTCAAAATAGGTATGAAAGGAATGAAAGTTTTGAAACGGGGTAAATTTTAGATTTCTCCCTTTAGAAAAGGGAGATTAAGAGGGATTTGAGAGAATTGGCAAGTGTATTTAACACGATAAA
>JBFMCF010000076.1 GCA_040754625.1 bacterium
GTAACTATATCAAAGATAATCAATGATTTATACAAAACTCAAAATTAAATAGGTGAAAAACCATGAAAATAAAATTGATCGCACCGGCAAGAAAACCTGAATGGGGGGAGAGTTTTTGGGATTTGAAGATATTTCAAAATTGTAGACCGATGGGAAGTAATAGATTATAATAATATAAATCAATCTGAGGCGGATTTGAAAAATTTTGAACAATTTTCAATCGTTTGGTCTGATTATATCAAATATAAAATTGGTTTAAGAGGATTTGAATTTTCTAAAATTGAAGATATATTACGATATTCTGCTGAAAGGTATTTTGATACGGTCACAAAACGAATGATTGTAATCGGTAAACACGATAGCCGATTGGTTATGCTGCCATATGAGAAAAAAGAAAACAAAATAATACCAATCACAATTCATGCCACAACGCGCCAGCAAGTTAATTTTCGTCTAAAAACAGGGAGGTTCATATATGAATAAACCAAAAATGAAATATTTCAAAGAAGAAGATATCTTATCTCTCATTATTTCAGATGAACAAGAATTTAACAGTATTGAGTTAAGTCCTAATATTACAGCTGAGTTAAATAAAAATGGTGAATTAATAGGAATAGAGATACTAGATGCGAGTTCTTTTATTCGAGATTCCATTTTAGAGTCAGCTCAAGCGAAAATTTTAGATTTTGCAAAAACAGCATAAATAAGAATGTAGGGGCGGTTCACGAACCGCCCAAAATAAATTTAATAAGAGGGCAATTCGTGAATTGCCCCTACAAAAAACTATGAAAATAAAATTTACCCTGTGAAATAATTTTAAATTCGTATGTATTATGTATATATTTTAAAAAGTAAAAAAGATAATAAATTGTATATTGGGTTTACGTCAAATTTAAAATTAAGATTTGAGTAGCATTGTAAAGGGATGGTCGAATCCACCAAAAACAGGGGTAAGCTGATTTTGATATATTATGAAGCATGTACATTACGTGAGGATGCAACCAGACGTGAAAAGTATTTAAAAACACATTATGGACATATGTTTCTAAAAAAACGGCTCAAATCTTATTTCACGGGGTGAATTGCGCCGGCAAGAAAACCTGAATGGGGGGAGTTTAGGATTAGAAATAAAATAATTAAGATAAAATAAGGAGGCAAATAAAATGTTATTTAATAAGATTATTAAAAAATATTTTATACTTCTTTTATTAATTTTTTTGATTGGTAATGCGGGTTATACGGAAAATGGGGAGAAGATAGAAAATATAAATCCTCCTGACAACTGCGGTGCGAATTGGACAGAAGATATCGATGTGTGCCGCAGGTGCCATAAACAAAGTTCCGGCAGGGACAGTTTTGCCATTCAAGGTTTTTACTCAAGTTCTGATGAATGCGGGGGAAACTCCACTTATGTAGGGCCCATGCAAACAGAGACCACATCGGACGGGAAGCTTATTGTTACACATCCTGATACAACTGTCCTGGTTGGAACAAATTTATGTTTTCCAAATACATTAAAAATAAATGGTTATGCGATTGCTTATTATTACTATGAAGACGGAGTTGTGAAACATGAAGAATGGTGGCCGGATGCTGATACTACCTATACCCGCAGGCATTTTTATCCCGCAGGAGGCGGACATAATTATAAAGTTAAAGTAATTTATTGCAGTAACGGGATGCCGTCATGCGGGACAGGCTGGGTAAGACTTACCAAAGAGTGGACAATAAATATCGGGGGAGAGGAGATTGATCTTACAGTTCCTTATTACAGCCAGCTGGATTCAACGAGCTGGAACGGCAATGATTCTACGGGATGGGCAAATGAAGTTTATGACAGTGTCCGGCCGCCAAAGAATAAAATAAAAAATCTGGGTTGTGTGTTGACGGATTTGGTAATGGTTTTAAGGTTTTATGGAGTGGCTTATGGAGCGGACAGTGCAGAGGTAAATCCTAAAAATTTAAATAACTGGATGAATAAAAATAAAGGATATGATCCAGGTGGATGGATAATATGCAAAAAAGTAAAAGATTATTCAAGTGACCAGGTTGAATACAAGGGTATTGGCAATAGTTTTGATACATTGGATAATGATTTAAAAAATAATAATCCTGTAATTTTGAAAGTACCGAGAGAATATTCTGCTACACACTTTGTGGTGGTTAAAGGGAAGACAACAGGGACTTATAAAATTAATGACCCGGCATCGACGACAAAAGTTACTCTGGAATCGTATGATAACAGATTTGATACTGTATTTGACAGCAATGGGACAGGAGGTTTCAGACGATTTGTCCGGAAAACAGAAAATAAAGGCCAGATGGAAATTCATGCCAATTGTCCGGTAGAGCTTTTATTAATTGATCCATTGGGAAAAAAATTAGGTTACGACCCTATTACAAAAACTGTTGTGAATGATAATCTTAATGGATATTATGGTGCAAGCGATGTTATATATCCAATTTTAGAAGAGAGTGAAACCCCGCCGCCTGAAAAGCCGGTGGGTAAAACATTATTTATAGATGAAATGGAGGAAGGTAAATATTCTTTGCAGACTTATGGGATAGGGGTTGGACCTTATACATTAACTTTTAGCATAGGGCTTCCTAGCCTTTCTGGAGAAAAATCTGAGGATATGGATTTCAGCTTTTCTGGTGTTACACGAGAAGACCTTATAGCAGATTATCCTATTACAATTACAACATCCCGTGAAACATCGAAAGTTGAACATATTGTAACTTTGGATTCTTTAAAAGAGGATGTACAGATTCTTTTTCAATTAGGTGATATAGATAACCAGGGTATAGAAAATAGTTTATTAAAGAAAATCGAGGCAATAGAGGACGCGATAAATAAGGATAAGAAGGATACTGCCCGGAATATTTTGAGTGCCTTTAAAAATGAAGTCGAAGCCCAGAAGGGGAAACATATAAAAGAAGACGGGGCAAAGATTTTATTGGAGGATGCGGATTATTTAATGGAACATTTATAGAAATAGAAAATAGAGAAAATAGGAAAATAGGGAAATAGGGAAATAGTAGGGAAATAGGAGGGGAAATAGGGAAATAGGGGACGGAGTTGAAACAGTCCACTTCTCGTAGGACGTAATGCCAAGAGGACCAAGAATAGATTACCCGGGTTTATTACATTATGTAATAATACGCGGGATTGAAAGAAAAAATATATTTGAAACGGATCCAGATAAAAAGGATTTTTTAGATAGGATTGAAAAAGTATTTAAAAAATCAGATGCAAAAATATATGCGTGGGTATTAATGTCAAATCACGCGCATTTACTGATTAAAATAGGGAAGAAACCTCTAAGCGATATAATGAGGAGATTATTAACCGGGTATGCAATATCGTATAATAAAAGGCATAAAAGAGCAGGATATTTATACCAGGGCAGATATAAATCAATCGTCTGCGAAGAAGAACAATACTTATTGGAATTAGTAAGATACATTCATTTAAATCCAGTAAGAGCTGGGATATTAAGGACGATTGAAGAATTGGATAAATTTAGATGGACGGGCCATTATAACTTAATAGGGAATAAAGAAGTTAAATGGCAGGATACAAAAGAGATATTAACCAGATTTGGCAAAAGCAAAAAACTGGCCATAAAACAATACAAAGAATTTATTCTTGACGGGATAAGGCAGGGGAAAAGAGAAGATTTGTCCGGAGGAGGTTTAATAAGGAGCCTGGGTGGGATAGGGAAGGCAATGCTGGTAAAAGGTAATAATAGGCAAGATGTATGATCAAAGAATATTAGGCAGCGGGGATTTCGTAGAAGATATATTAAAAGATGCAGAGAAAAAGGAAGAAGCGGCAAAAAAGATGGATATAGATGAATTGATTAGCAGGATAGGAAAGTATTATGAGGTCGAGCCTCATAAAATAATAAACGGAAAGAACCAGAAAGGTTTAGGCAATATAAAAGCAATATTGGTCAATATCGGGAAAGAGCGGCTGGGTATTTCAGGCAAAAGTTTCTGTCAGAAATTAAATTTAAGCAAAAGCGGAATAAGTAAATTAAACAGGCTGGGTGAAGAACTTATGGG
>JBFMCF010000077.1 GCA_040754625.1 bacterium
GTTTGATCCATTCACGGGAGAGCTTGCTAACTTGTTTTTTCATGTTGATTACCTCCTTTTGGTAATCAACATCGGTATTTTACTTATAAAGGGTTATGGGAGCTGAAAATAACTCCCCGACCCCTCAATTATTTAACAAAAAAATTAATGCCGTCCCCCGCCCCGATATAATCCTTATGACCTCAGGGATGACTTACTGGTATCCGGGAACATTCGAGACAATAGATATATTAAAACATAAATTTCCCGGTGTTCCGCTGATCCTGGGCGGAATATACGCGAGCCTCTGCGAAAAACACGCCATAGAAAAAAGCGGCGCGGATATTGTATTCAGCGGGAATAATATCATTGAAATCCTTAAACTTGTAGGTTCGCAAACAAAAACCGAATTGGATTATTCCAGAATAAAAAAAGAAGAAGTTTTTCCTTATTACGAACTATATCCGAAACTTTCTTATATCAGCTTACGCACTTCCGGCGGATGCCCGTTCAAATGCAGTTACTGCGGATGGTATTTATTGGAGGATAAGTTTCACCAGATAGACCCTTGTCTTGTTATTGAACATATCGAATATTATAATAAACAATATGGCATAAAAAATTTCGCGTTTTATGATGAAGCTCTTTTATATAACGCGGAAAACCATATAATAAAGATACTTCAAAAAGTAATTAATAAAGATTTAAAAATTAATTTTCATACCCCGAACGGCCTGCATGCCAGATTTATGAGTTTTGAGATCGCGAAACTTATGAAAACAACGGGTTTTATTCAGCCCAGATTGGCGCTTGAAACAACCAAGGCGGAAAGGCAAAAACAAACAGGGTTTAAAACTTCAACGGGAGAATTTTTAAAAGCGGTTGAGTGCCTGAAAAATGCGGGATTCGCACCGCGGGACATCGCTGTAAATATTTTAATCGGCCTGCCCGGCCGGGATTTCAATGAAATAAAGGATTCCATAGATTTTGCCGCGAAGCTGGGGCTGAAAATATTTCTGGAGGAATATTCACCGATACCGGGAACAAAAGATTTTGAAAGTTCAGGCCTCACGCCCGATTCCGACCCGCTTTTACATAACAACAGCATCTTCCCTTTATTTAAACCGGAAGACCTTTCTGTGATACAATCTTTAAAAAAGCTGGCGCATGATTTTAATCAAAGGTGATCTTTTATTTTATTAATTAATAAAGTTAATTAACCGATATAAATTTTGTAATTTAGATAAAGAAGGGTTTAAGGGAAATTCAGATTAAAAAAATAAATGGGCAAGAAACTATTTTCCAAAATCATATTATTTTTAATTATAATTAACATTTGTTTTCCTGTGGCTGCGTCGGCAGAAAAAATAACAATTTATTTTCCTCCTGACTGGCAGGAAAAAGCCAATGACGCTAAAATAATCGCGGAAAAACTTTCTGAGAACAGCGGCCTTGATATTAAGCCCCTGATCGCAAAATCTTACCACCAGATTTTAGACGCGTTCATGGAACACACTCCTGCTTTGGTTTATATTGGAAGTTTTGTCCAGTCTGTCCTGTATTCGAGAAATTTGTCTCTTCCTCTCGCACAGGGCATAAACGGCAAAGAATTATACACAGGCGTACTAATTACCCCCGCCTCGGCAGGTAATGATCCCGTATTAATCGTAAAAAATGCCGGGGCCAATATTGCTTACGCGAAAAGCACAAGCTCCGGGGAAACAGCTGCAAAAGCGGCAAGCAATGGCATAGCGGAAATAGCCGTAATAAGCCAAACCGCGGCCGCAAACGCTGTAAAAGTCGGGAAGGCAAAAGCGGCTTTTGTAAAAAATTTATGGTGGGAAGACAACAAAAACAAGTATTCCGGTTTAAAAAGTTTTAATTATCCCAGGATATCCGATATCAAACACCCCGATTATATAGTAAGCGCCAATAGGCATTTAAATCCGAAAGACCTGGAAAAAATCATGACCGCTCTTAAAAATTGCAAAGAATATTTTAAAGTAAATGAATTCAAAAAATTTGACCCGGAATTGTTGGAAGGCACCCTGCAATTGATGAAAAAGGCAAAAATCGATATTGAAAATTACAAGTGGTAAATTAATTTTCTATTTTAACCTTGTTTCTTCCTTCTTTTTTGGCAGTATACAGCGCATTATCAGCTTTCTCAATTATTTCTTCTTTTTTATTATATTCATTCTTAAATGATGAGCATCCTAAACTTACTGTGACCTCTGTTTCCTTTTCAATAATAGTTCTTATTTTTTCCGCGATTTCAGCGGCACGCGTCAAATCCGTCTCAGGAAGCAATATTAAAAATTCCTCCCCGCCGTACCGCACAACTAAATCGGTGGTTTTTATAATATCCAAAATTTTATTCGCGATTTTAACAAGCAATTCATCTCCCGCCTGGTGCCCGAATTTATCATTATATTTTTTAAAATAATCAATATCAAGCATTATAACTGAGCACATGCCGTTATATTTTTTCGCGGAAATAAAAGTCCTTTCCAGAATTATATCCATAAGGCGCCTGTTGGCAAGGCCTGTTAAAGCGTCATGAAGCGACAAATCCTTGGTTTTTTCATAAAGTTTTGATTTCTCAATGGCTATGCCTAACTGCATCCCGACAGTTTTTAAAAGCTGGATTTTCCTTTCGCTTACTTTTATGTCTTTCGGCGTATAAAGGCAAACCACTCCGCATATGCCTTCTGAATCCTTTATCGGGATTATTATATGCCCGTGAGGATCCCCGTTCAGTTTTATATTGTGATTCGCGTCCTTTTCTGAATCAGGTGAAATAATTACGTCCCCTGTTTTCGCGGCCAGGCCGCAAAGGCATTTTCCCATCTCCACATTTTCCCTGATACAAATAAAATCATCGGAAAATCCGTATTGTGATTTAATAACCAGCTTATTATCCTGGACTATAAAAAACAACGCTTTGTTTAAAACATCCAGCAGTTTATTTTTCACTATCACCTCAACAATATGGTTTGCAAGCAGGTTAAAATCAATTGTTGTGCTTACCACGGACATAAGCTTGTATAAAGTTGATAATTCAAGGTTTATTTCCTCCAGCCTGTTTTTTTGCCTGTAAAGCTCGACAAACACGTTTACTTTGCTTTTCAAAATATCGGGGTCCAAGGGTTTGAAGATATAATCAACCGCGCCGGATTCATAGCCTCTGAAAACATATTTCTGGTCTTTATTAATCGCGGTAACAAAGATGATCGGGATATGTTTTGTTTTATCTATCCCTCTCATCAATTTCGCGGTCTCAAACCCATCCATATCCGGCATCTGGACGTCAAGTAAAATCAACGCGAAATCCTCTTCAAGTAATTTTGCAAGGGCTTCCGTGCCGGATAATGCTTTTACAATTTTCAAATCAGGCTGGTCCAAAGTGGCTTCCAGCGCGGTCAGGTTTTCCGGCCTGTCATCAACAACCAATATACTTACTTTTTTTTCAATATCTTTCGCCATTTGCCCTCCGCGTTAACTTATTCTTTTGCCAGTTTATTTAATAATGTCCCTATTTTTTCAAGGCTGACTATAAAATCCGGTTTTGCCTCCCTGATTGCCGCTTTCGGCATAGAGTCAACTTCAGCGTTTTTAGGGTCCTGTACAATGGCAAGCCCTCCGTATTCCTTTATCCTTTTTAATCCAGCGCTCCCGTCAGAATTCGCGCCTGTCAGAATGATTCCGATAAGCCTGTTCCTGTATACCTCCGCGGCAGTTTCAAATAAAACATCTATTGACGGCCGCGCGAAATTAACAGGTTCCGACATAGACAAGGCAAAAGACCTGTCCTCTTCTATCATCAGATGGTAGTCCGCCGGCGCGAAATAAATCACCCCCGGGGAAATCTTCTCCTTATCAATTGCTTCCTTTACCGGAATTTTACCTATTCCCTGCAATACTTTTACCAGCAACTCTTTAGATCTCGGGTGCTGGTGCTGTGCAATAATTATGGGCAGGCTGAATTTATCTGATAACGTTGATAAAATAATCTGGAGGGCGTTCAATCCCCCGGCGGACGCGCCTATCACGACCGCCTCATATTTTTTCCGGTTATTATTACTCATACAGTTTAAACCTTCTTCTGATATATTCTTTCATCCTTTATAAACTCGGTAAAATCGCTGGAACATTCTGAAAACATAAGGGTCTCTTTCGGCCCTAAACATAAAAAACCGGTATGGCAAAGGCTGTCCCTGAATAATTTTAACACATGATTCTGAAGTGTTTTATTAAAATAAATAATAACATTTCTGCAAACCACCAGGTTCATTTCATTAAATATGCCGTCCGCGCTTAAATTATGTTCCGCGAAAATAATATTTCTCTTGAGAGAACTGTTCATGATGACATATTTATCATCCGCGGTATAATAATCCGTAAAGGCTTCAATCCCTCCCGCTTTCTGGTAATTTGAAGTATAACTCTTTAAATATTCAATCGGGAAAATCCCTTCCCTGGCCTTTTCAAGAACCACATTATTTATATCGGTCGCGTATATCCTGGCCTTATCATAAAGGCCTTCTTCATTTAAAAGTATTGCCAGGGAATACACTTCCTCGCCGGTGGAACAGCCCGCGTCCCATATTTTTATGAAAGGGAATGTCTTCAAGTAAGGGACTACATATTTTCTTAAGGCGTAAAAAAATGACGGGTCGCGGAACATTTCCGTTACATTAATCGAAAAATCAAGTAAAAGTTTTTCAAAAAAAGAAATATCATTTAAAATTTTATGCTGTAATTCTGATATATTTTTCAAGCCTGAAAGCGCGAGCCTGTGCATAATCCTTCTTTTTATCGAAGACCTCGCGTAATTCCTGAAATCATAGCCGTATTTCAGGAATACCGCCTCAAGAAGCAAATTTACCTCTATGTTTTCATTGTCTATATTGTTAATATCCATAAATTAAATTTATCCATAAAGCCATACCTTCAAAAGTGACAATAATTTATCTATATCAACCGGTTTTGCCAGGTAATCACTTGCCCCGACATCTATGCATTTCTTCCTGTCCCCCGGCATCGCTTTTGCCGTCAAGGCTATAATAGGCAGTTTCTTAAACCTCTCCTGTTTCCTGATTTCTTCAATCGCCTCGTAACCGTTCATTTCCGGCATCATAATATCCATAAGCACAATATCAATGTCAGGTTCATTCTCCAGGCATTTCAGGGACTCCCTGCCGTTTTTGGCTATTGCTATTTTCAAGCCCCTCTCTTCCAAGGCGCTTGACAAGGCAAAGACATTCCGCATATCGTCATCTACAAGCAATACCTTTTTGTTTTTAAAAATATTTTCACCGGATTGCAGGATTTTAATGGCCTTCTTTTTTTCTTCAGGAATGTTTTCCTCGATCCTGTGGAGAAAAAGGCCTGCTTCATCAAGCAGCCTTTCCGGGGACTTTACTCCTTTTACTATAATACTCTCGGCGTATTTCCTGAGTTTCGCGTCTTCTTCTTCCGTAAGCTCCCGCCCGGTATAAACGATTATCGGGAGATACGGTATCATTTTATCATCTCTTATCTTTTCAATCAGTTTAAAACTCGATATATCCTTCAGGTCAAGACCCATGACCATACAGTCAATGCCGGCCGTTTTTAAAACTTCAACCGCCTCCGCGCCGGTCCCGACCGAGGTAATAACCGTATTTTCAGTTTTCAATAATTTAATAATATTATTTTTTGTTTCCTTATCATTTTCCACTATAAGAAGGTTTTTAATATTTTTTGAAATAATATCTTCAATTTTTTTAAACGCCAGATTAAGATTTTCGATAGTGACCGGTTTGGTTAAATAACCTATTGCTCCCATTTTCATCCCCTCAAGGCTTTTATCATACGCGGACATAAAATGAACGGGAATATTGCATGTTCTCGGGTTTTTCTTTAATTTATCCATAACAGTCCACCCGTCCATTCTCGGGAGCCCGATATCAAGAATAATCGCGTCAGGCCTGTACTGGTCCGCAAGCGCCAGTCCCGCCTCGCCGTCTTCCGCTATTAATCCCTTGAACCCCCTTTCCACGGCAAGTTCAAATAATATTTTCGCGAAATCCGCGTCATCTTCAATTATAAGAAGTATTTTATCTTTTATATTTGTAATATTTCTCCTGTCATCCCTGATGTCCGACACGGTAAATTTCTTTTCTTTACCTGGCATTTTAACTTCATCCTGTTTTTTCTCTTTTTCGTCCTGTTTTTCTATTTTAATATCAATCTTCCCGCTTATATCCTTTTTGAAAGGCAGATATAAAGTGAATGTGCTTCCTTTGCCTTCCGCGCTTTCAAGCTGTATTTCACCGTCCAGTAAACGGGAAAATTCCCTTGATATGGCCAATCCGAGCCCCGTCCCGCCGTATTTTCTGCTTATCGAACCATCCACCTGCTTAAAAGAATCAAACAAAATTTGCTGTTTATCTTTAGGAATACCGATACCTGTATCAGAAACCGCTATCGCGAGCGTATATTCGGAGGACAAAATATTCTTGGGCAATTTAGCAACCGCAGGGCGGAATATCTTGAGCGCTATTTCTCCTTTTGATGTAAATTTCACGGCGTTTGACAATAAGTTCTTAATAATTTGTTCGATTCTCTGCCTGTCAGTATCAATATTTTCCGGAAGGCCGCTCTCTTTTTCAATTTTGAAGTTTAGTCCTTTTTCCTGTATGACTGGTGTAAAGGTACGTTCAATGTTCGATATAAAATTCTCGAGATTCACTGTCTCAATATTCAGCTCCATTTTCCCGGCTTCTATTTTGGACAAGTCGAGAATATCGTTTATAAGGGTCAAAAGATCTGATCCCGCGTGATAAATAGTGCCCGCGTATTCTTCCTGTTTACTGGTCAGGTTCCCGTCTTTATTTTTCATAAGCAGGTTGGAAAGCAAAAGCATGCTGTTCAGCGGTGTCCGCAATTCATGAGACATATTCGCGAGAAACTGGGACTTATATTTACTGCTTCTTTCCAGTTCTTTTGTTTTTTCTGTCAGCATTATCTGCGCCTGTTCCAGTTCAGCGTTCTTTTTCTGAATATCCGCTTTCTGATTTTCAAGCAATTTTGCCTGTTCTTCCAGTTCTTCATTGGTCTGCCTTAGTTCTTCCTGCTGTTCCTGCAGTTTTGACTCTGATTTCTTCAAGGATTTTGCCTGTTCCTCAAGCTCTTCATTAGACTGCCTTAATTCCTCCTGCTGTTCCTGGAGCCTTGCTTCGGATTTTTTCAAAGATTCAGCCTGTGTCTCAAGCACTTCATTCACATGCTTCAGTTCCTCCTGCTGTGCCAATAAGACCTGCGACTGTCTCTGCGTCTCTTCCAAAAGCTTTCTGGCTTTGTTCCTTGACTCGGCGGTATTCAGGCTTATCGCGATATTTTCAGTAATTTGTTTTATAAACTCGATTTTCAGGTTTGACATCTCATGCAAAGATCCCAGCTCAATCACACCTTTGACCTCATTTTCATATGTAAGCGGGACCACGATGATATTAAACGGGGAACTTTCGCCAAGCCCCGACTGGATTTTAATATAATCTTCAGGGACATCGGAAATAAGAATAATGTCTTTTTCCAGCGCAGCTTCTCCCACAAGACTTTCGCCGAATTTATATTCACTTGATAAATGTTTTCTTTTGGTATAAGCGTAGCTTCCCATCATTTTTAAAATACTGTTATCTTCTGTTATGTAAATCGCGCCTATCTGGGCATCAAGATAAGGGCATAAAAAACTTATTATATTGTGGGAAAGCGAAGAAATATCCTGCTCCCCGCGTATTTTGTCATTCAGTTCCGCCACGCCTGATTTTATCCAATTCTGCCTGTCGGATTTTTTCTTGTTTTCCGCCAGGTTATTTTTCATGGCGGAAAGTGCGGTCCCCAGGATATCCTTTTCACTGCGCGGTGAAATATCTATATCGTAATTGCCGCTGGCAATTTCATAGGCCTGGTTCTTGACAGAAAGTAAAAAATCCAGCATTTTTTTCAAAGAAAGAGATAAACTCCCGATTTCATCGTTAGTCTGGATCTCCACAATTTTAGGAAAATCTCCCAGGCTTATTAAATTGGTGATGTCTGAAAAAGCAACCAATGGTTTTATAATTGCTATTTTAGTGATTATTCTATATAGAACAATACAAACAAATATAAAAAATACGCCGAGGGACAGCAGTAAATTCCGGGTATGAGATATTTCATTTTTTATGTCTTTAAGCTCTATTCCTATAAAAACCCTGCCGACCGTATCCTCTCCTGAAACTAACGGTTCCGCTTCCTGCAAAATGTCCTCATGGACAGGCACGATGACTTCTTTATTTGCCAGGTCATCGGATGTCCCCGCGATATATTTTCCTTTATTATCCGCTATATATAGATAAACAATGTCTTTATTTGCTTTTTTTAAGGAATTTATATTAGATTGCAGTGCCTGGTAATCAAAAGTTTCCAGGAGATAGGTATAGCTCTTCATTATTGCCATAACAGATTCCACGGCGCGCCTTTTTTCCTTGAACAAATAATTTGATTTGTCCTTTATAAAAACGATTGATATTAATGAAACTGACAGAAAAAGTATAAAAGTAAAAGGGACCATTATTTTATAAAATATTTTCATGTCTGATATAAAAGACCTTATTTTATTAAACATGTTTTTACTCCTTTTGCATAAGCTTATACATACTTAATTTATATCCCAAAAAATTAAGGTTATAATTTAATAACTATTGAATAAATATCGGACTTTGAGATTATATTCTTGATGAGACACAAGAGGACAAAATTTGTTACTGCGCCGGCAGCAGAAAACCCGCGGCGGTTATTTTTTCTCTCCATTCTTTGGATTTGGCATAATCAGACGCGGAGTTAACAAGCGGGTGGTTAATATTTTTCAAATCATAAACAAGGCCTACCTGGACATTAACAATAAATTTTTCGACAGGAATCACGGTAATTCCAGCTTCATTAATAAAATTAGATTTTGCGGAAAAAGCGATCGCATATTTACCATAATCATTTTTTAAAAAATTTACCACATCCGTGTCTTTCTCGAATATTTTTGTAAATTTAGCGGATTTAAAAAAAGGATACAAGGACTTGATTACTGTAAAAAACGCCTCTGCCGCTTCCCTCCCGACTGTTACAATCGGCTGATCATTCCCTCCAGCTTGTTTCCAGTTAGTGTATTTTCCCGTAAAAATGTTTTCCAGCTGATTTAAGTCCAAAGATGTTATTCCCGCGCCTGAGCCTACAGCGAATGATACAGGAATCTGCGCGAGGAATATTTCATCCTTGTTCATTTTCTTCTCTTCCGCGCTGAGGGGCTTGCCGGTCCGCCCGAAAATATACTGTCCTGATGATTTTACACCTCCTGAGTGTTTAACGGATTTTGGAGGTATTTCAAATTTATACCCTTTTGCCGGCGGCAATTTGGAGAATCCTTCAAAAAACAGCTGGACAACTTTTGTTGAAGGCCCCGCCCCCGCGACCATTTGTTTTTCAGCGGAATTTATAACACCTGATAATGAAAAGTTTATAATTAATAAGACTGTAAAAAAATACGGTGATTTTTTAATATTTTTTCCTTTCTGTTATAAAGTTTGTATCGTCATAAATTAAATAATAATTAATAATTTATCAGACAAATTGTTACACCTTCATTACATACCCTTTTATTACACTGCCTTCTTTTTTCAATGCAAGAAATTTTTCCCCGGACATTGAACACCAGTCGGGTAAATCTTTTTCAAAACCCGGATCATCCGCTAAGATCTCAAGCACCTCACCGGGTTCCATATTTTCTAATTCCAGTTTTGTTTTAATGACCGGCATGGGGCAAAAAAGGCCGATACAATCAAGCGTTTTGCTTATATTCATTTATTTTATCCTATAAAAAAACAATCCGGACTTTATCCGCCCCGATTTTTGAAACACTGAGATTTTCCTTATAATATTTCCCCACACCATTCACAAGCCCTACAACAAAATCAATCAATCCTCTTTTAGATTTATAGTGCATAACCAGGGTCTTTTTGTCCTCCATTTCACAAGTAAAACGGGGAGGACGGGAATCTTTCAGCGTATTCGTCATGGCGACATGCACAAAATCCATGTTCAATAAAAAATCTTTTGCTGTTTTAGGCGCAAAAAAGGAGCGGTAAAATTTCTGGGCGTAAACATTTATCCAGTAGTCGCCAAAAGCATCCGCGGCCTGCTCAAGCGTTATCCCGAGATTTTTGCAGACAGATTTAATTACACCCACAACCACGGCATCATCAATATCTGAAGTCATTAAAAAAACAGAATTCGGATCCACACCGGCTTCTTCAAGAGATTTTTCCCATTTCTCCTTGCCAAATTTGTTAATTACAAGTTCCTGCAGGCAGTTAACAATGGTACCTTTCATTTTTATCCTCCCTTTTTTTAAATAAATAAATTTATTTTTGCGTCTTTCGCGCCGTTAAGATAAGTGGATGCCCCCGCGAACTCATCAACATCTTCAATTAAATTCTCTTTTGCTATTCCAAGCGCGCCGCAGCTTGTCGTGCACGCGATATATTTCACATTTAATTGTTTCGCGAGCGCCATTAATTCCTTTACTGAGGGCGTGTTTGATTTTTTCATCAGTTTTTTCATCATCCACGGCCCCAGGCCGAACATGTTAAGTTTAGAGAGCGGGAGCTCGGATGAACTCATAAAATGAAACATTTTCTGCATGATTCCTTGTGACTTGGTAATCGCGTATTTGGATTTTTTTAAAACGTTTAACCCCCAGAACGTAAAAAAGATTGAAACCTCCATACCGCTTGCCGCGGCAGTTGTAGCCAAAATAAAAGCCGCTGTCGCCTTGTCAAGCTCGCCTGAAAATAATATTATCGTCATTTTTTCTTTCATAAAGCCTCCTGAAAACAGGGTCATGGGTCATAGGGTCAAGATTTTAGTAATTTGTTTAACCATGCCCCTTTTACTACCCGACCTATTCTTTTTCTTCATGTTCATGCTCGTGTTCATGCTCATAATCAGTTCCAGGCCCGGCAGTCTGCCTGTTGCCTGTTTTTAAGAAATAATCATATAATGGAGACATGGCTCTCAGCCTTTTTACAATAGGCGGAAATTCCAAAAGAAAATAATCAATATCTTCTTTCTTGTTATATTTCGAAAGGGTCATCAAAACCGAACCCTGGCCGACTGCAGGGTCAACATTAATGGCCGACAAAACATGCGACATTTTTAACGCCTTTGATGTGCAGGCCGAACCGCTTGTTACAAAAATTCCCCTGTCATTTAAAAAAAGAAGCATTCCTTCCCCTTCAACAAATTCAATAGAAAAATTTATATTATTTGGGAGCCTTTGTTCGGGATGCCCGTTAAGGTAAACATATTCAATTTTTTCCGGAAGTTCAGAAATAAGATAATCGCGCAACGCCGTGGTTTTTTTCAAATTTTCATGCATTTCATCTTTCGCAATCCCGCAGGCCTTTCCCAATCCAACAATACAGGGAATATTTTCAATGCCGGCCCTGCGGCCTTTTTCCTGGATCCCGCCGTCAATCTGGGGAATGATTCGGACACCTTTTTTAACATACAGCGCCGCCGCCCCTTTCGGGCCGTGAAACTGTGGCCCGGAAAGTGTCAACAAATCCACTCCCATTTTATTTATATCTATGGGGATTACGCCCGCGGTCGAAACCGCGTCTGTATGAAAAAGGACCCCTTTTTCACGGGCTATTTTTGAAATTTCTTCCACCGGCTGGATTGTCCCTATCTCCGGATTCGCGTGCTGGACGGAAACAAGAATTGTGTCTTTCCTGATTGCCTTTTTTAATTCATCCAAAATCACTGTTCCATATTTATCGACAGGAATAAATGTAACTTCGAATCCCATTTGCTGAAGGCGTTTCGCGGAATAAAGCACCGAAAAATGCTCAACAGCCGAAACAACAATATGTTTTCCCTTCTGCTGATACCCTGAAGCTATTCCTTTAACAGCCAGGTTATTCGCTTCTGACCCGCAGGACGTAAAATATATTTCATCTTCTTTTGCGCCGATTAAGTCCGCGGTTAATTTCCGCGCCTTCTCCATGGCCCTTCTCGCCCGGCTTCCCAGGGAATGCATGCTCTGCGCGTTGCCGTAATCTTCTTTCAAATAAGGAACCATTTCCTCGAAAACACGGTCATCAATTTTTGTCCCGGAATGGTTATCAAAATATACCGGATTCATTGTTAACCCTCCTGCCGGCCACTGGTGTTTTGGTGCGCCAGTGACTTCTTTTTTTTATTATACACCCCCTAATAAAAAAATAAAAATATTTTTTACTTGACAGATAAAATTAAATTTGATTTAATATATGTGAGTGATTACTCACTTATATAACAAAAGAAAAAGGACAAATGAACTTAATAATTAATGACAACAAGAAAAACACATTGCTTCCCAAAATAATGCGCGCGGCAGTTAATCTTTTTATAAAAAAAGGAGTCAATGCTACAACTACTAAAGATATTGCGAAAAAAGCAAAGGTCGCTGAAGGTTCATTATACAGGCATTTCAAAAGCAAAGATGAGCTGGCATGGCATATATTCTCCGCAAATCTGAATGAATTTTCACAGAATTTAATCAAAGCCGTAGAAAACAAAAAAAACGCAAAGGATAAAATTAAAATATTTATATCACAAAGCCTCGCCTCATTCGAAAAGGACAGGGTCCTTTTTACATACATGCTTATCTCTGAACACCGCGAATTAAATAAGTTCCCTAAAAATTTTATTCACCCGGGCCATGTAGCGCTTAAAATCATTGAAGAAGGCCAGAAAAAAGGGGAGTTAAAAAAAATAAATATTTATGTTGCCGGTTCAATTTTTGTCGGAAGCCTTATACGCCTTTGCGCGGTAAGAATGTATGGAAATATTAAAGACGATATTAGAAATTATGAAGAGGATATTTTCTCAAGCATTTGGAATGCGCTAAAAAATGAATAAAAATCAGGGAGAAATTTATGAATGACAATAACAAAAAACCCAAATCTTTATCATGGGGAAACAAGGAATTCCTGGCGCTTAACATAACTCAGGCATTAGGCGCTTTGAATGATAACGCGTTTAAAATGATGGTTACTCTGCTAATTGTTGACTTGATTGTAAATCCTCAAATTGGAAGCCGTTATGTATCACTAGTCAGCGCTGTATTTGTTATCCCTTTTATTTTATTTTCAACTTTCGCGGGTTTTTTGGCGGACCGGTTCAGCAAACGCACAGTGCTGATTTATTCAAAAGCCATGGAAATCGCTGTAATGGGTATTGGCGTTCTTGCTTTGTATTTAAAAAGCGTGCCTTTTATGATTGCCACCTTATTTTTTATGGCGCTGCAAAGCACTTTTTTCGGGCCCGCGAAATACGGCATACTTCCGGAAATGCTCGACAGCAGGGAGCTTTCAAACGCAAACGGTATTTTAAATCTATATACATTTTTAGCGATTATTCTTGGAACAGTAACCGGCGGGATATTTTTACATATAACAAAACCTGATTATTATTTAGCGGGATTTGGATTTGTTTTAATAGCGGTTTTAGGAACAATTTCAAGTTTTTTTATAACGGATGTCCCTCCGGCGGCCTGTGAAACACGGTTCGACTGGAACCCTGTCCGTCAATTTTACCGCGACATAAAAGACGTATCAAAAAACCGCGTCCTGTTTCTTTGCATCCTCGGAATCAGTTATTTCTGGTTTATAGGTTCTATCTTTCAAATCGATATTCTTTTATACGGGAAAAACCTTATGAATATATCGAACACCGGCATTAGTATTTTTCTTGCCGTTCTTGCGATCGGCATGGGATTCGGTTCCGGGTTAGCCGGGAAAATGTCCGCTGACCAGATAGAATTGGGATTTGTCCCGCTTGGGTCATTAGGCATGGGTATATTCTCGCTCGACTTAGTGTCTGCCTCGTATTCTTCCCTGCGTGTGGGTACCGACCTTTTCTTTTTGGGGACTTTTGCCGGTTTTTTTGTGGTCCCGCTCAACGCATTATTACAGGAAAGAAGCCCCCATGATCAAAAAGGGAAAATGATCGCGACATCGAACATTGTCAGTTTCCTCGGGATGTTAATCGCTTCAGCCGCGGCATGGTTTTTAACGGATAAAATCGGACTGGATCCCGCAAAAACTTTGGGTGTTATCGCGTTAATAGCCTTCGGGGCGACAATTTACACACTAAGGCTCCTGCCTGAGGCATTTATCAGGCTTATATTATGGCTTTTGACACATACAATTTATAAAATAAAAATTTTTGGTAAAGAAAACGTACCGCAAAAAGGCCCTGCTCTTTTGGTCGTTAATCATCTTTCATACGTTGACCCCCTGCTTGTCGGGGCGTAATGTCAAAAATCTCTTTGACATTTTATTAAAATTCCTTATCATTATCGATAAAAATCAACTTTTTAAATGCTCCCCCCTGTTTTTAAGAAAATTTTGAGGTATAATAATCATCATATTGTGGA
>JBFMCF010000078.1 GCA_040754625.1 bacterium
CAGGATAAACTGTTCATAGCTTGTAAGTTGTTTCACGAAAGCTCCTCCTTTTTCCAAAGATTTCTCTCTGGAGGAGCTTTTCGTCTTCTTCGGGCTATATATTAAAGGATTTCAACAGAACCAAAAGTAAAAAGTAAAGGGAAGGGCACTGCAATAGTTGCGGTGCCCTTATTTATCCGTCCACTTCAGCATTATTAAACTTAATAAACCGAATAATATATTCGCCCCCCATGCTGAAAGCATGGGGCTTAATACATCGCTTCTCCCCAGCGCCTTAAATAAAGCGATAATTCCCCAGTAAATAAAACCAAAAAGAAGGCTCAAACCGACCGATAAAATAAATGTTCCTTTACGGCCGGTTTTTAAGGCGAACGGTATTCCCAGAAGAACAATAAAAAAACATGTAAATGGATATGAAATCTTTGTGTATAATTCTATTATTTCTTTTTTAAATTCAAGCCCGCTGTTTTTCATTTTGCGGACATAATCCCTGAGGTTGTAAAAAGACATTTCCATAGGGTCTTTCTGTTTTCTGACGAAATCCGCCGGTGTTTCCGTTATGGATACTTTTTGCAGTTTAAAAGATTTCGCCCTTTCCCGCCCGTCGAATGTCCTTAAAAAACCGTTTTCCAGTATCCAGTGTTTCCCGAGCCATTTTGCGGAAAGCGCGTCATAACGTTTTATCAGCCCGTAGTTTTTGTCAAATTCGTATATAGTAAGCCCGTTAATTACACCGCGGTCAGGGTCTATTAATTTAATAAAATACATTTTTCCTGATTCATCGTAGTATGAAACATTTTGCTTTATTTCATTTATTATATAAGTTCTTTTATAGATTTTCTGGTTTTTTATTTCTTTGAAATTAGCGTTGGAAACAGGGACTATTGTTTCATTAAAGATAAGCGCGCCGGCACTTAGCAGTAAACTGAAAAACAGGATAGGTGAAATTGCGCGGATGGTGCTTATGCCGCTTACTTTGAATATTACAAGTTCGTTTTGCCGGCTTAGCCTGGAAAATGCAAGCTGTACGGCTATCAGGCAGATAATCGGCAGTATTTCAATAATAATTTTAGGCAGTTCATAAATAAAGAAACTCACGGCAATTTTAAAAGGGACTTTATTGTCTATCAAAATATCGATATTTTCAAAAAGCTCAGCGGTCAGGTAAATAAGCACTCCTGCCAGGAAGGTATAACATAACGGTTTAAGATATTCACGTATTAAATAGCGGTCAATGGTTTTCATAATGCGTTTACCCCATTAGAGAAAGCCACCGATTTCAATCGGTGGTTAACCGATTCCGAGCTGACGGTGGTAAATGCCACCGTCAGCTTATACCCGTTAGAGGCTGAAAGTCTCTAACGGGGTTTACTTTTTCAGGAATTCAAATGGATTTTTCTCATATATTGTAATAAAAAATAAAATAACAGCGATTATTCCTATAATTATATTGGCCGACCACATGGCTAAAAACGGGCTGATTTTTTCCCTGTCGCCAAGGGTCTCACCGCCGATTAAAAAAAGGTAATATATAAAGCTTAAAAAAATACTTGTAAAAATTCCAATCGCGCGCCCGCTTTTTTTTGCCATTGTGCCGAGGGGAAAACCGATTATTGTAAAGATTGTACAGGCAAAAGCGATAGCGGATTTTTTATAATATTCCACCCATAAATAACCTGTTTTTAATTTTAATTCCCCGGCTTTTTTTGCCTCTTCTTTTAGTTCTCTCATGTTCATTTCCCTGTCGCCTTTTCGGATATCCATAGCCTGCCCGAGCACCTGGTTAATGTCGATGTTAATATTATAGGTTTCAAAATCGATTTTATGGTATTTTGCCATATTTTTTTCATCACAATCATGAGCGGTCCCATTATAAAGTTTCATCATTACCCTTCTTTCAGCGGGGTTGGAGATTAATTCGGCTTCCTTCGCGATAATGGTCTGCCGGGGTTTGTCAGGTTCAAATTTTTGTATAAATACGTTATACAGCCTTGATTTTTTTTCATCCATGCTGCCAATGTAAATCAGCAGTCCGTCGAAATCATCTATAAAGACCTTTTCTTTCATGACTACTTCCGCCTTTTTTTGTATGATTGAATAATATAAGTTTTTAAACGCGAAATTCGATTTTGGCAGGGTGTTATTATTAAACCAGAACATGAATAAACTAAAAAATATTGATATGACAATAATAGGCATGAATAACCTGATGAGGTTAATTCCGCCTGTTTTAATAGCTGTAATTTCATTTTCAGATGAAAGCCGCCCCAGGGACATCAGGACGGACACTAAAACAGAAATAGGTATCGTAATGGCAAGAAATGAAGGCAGAATGTATAAAAGAAGGCGGCCTATTGTTTTTGCCTGTATCCCTTTGGTGATAAAAAGTTCTGTTAAATCGAAAATTTTGCCGGAAAGCAAAAGAAAAGTTATTACAAAAAGGCTCAGAAAAAACGGCGAAACAAGTTCTTTTATAAAATAACGGGTTAATGTTTTCACCCGGCCCTTCCTCCTATAGTTATTATTAATCTAATTATTTACCCTAATCCTTCCTTTAGTTGTTAGGAAGAGCTGGGTTAAAATTCTGATTCTGGCGGAAACCCCTCTTTTTCCTGCGGCGGCACAGGACGGCCGTGCATAGGGTTTGGAACCGGTTGAACAGGCGGAATTACAGGAGGTTCCTCAGGTATGGGAGGAGGTTCTTCGTAAACCTGCGGTTCATTGATTTCCTGGTATGGAATAGGAGGCGGTTCCTGATAATTCGGGGCGGTTCCCTGTTCCTCTTTCAAGCTTATTTTATACTCAATATCCGTTTGATTTATTAAAGCCAGGGTAATATCTGTCTGGGTTATATTTTTAACCAGGAATTTATCTTCGATTTTTTCTCCCTTGCTTGTTACATATAAATTGTCGCCTTTTGATAAAAATACGCTGGTTTTTCCTTTATTTTCGCTGAAACCGATAAACTGGAATTTTTTTAATTCGTCCTCTAAAGGATTACGTTTTGGAACAGGCGGGGGGGGCGGGGCGGGAATAACGGGAGGCGGAGGTATATATTTTACTGGCGGGATTATTATAGATTTAAAGATATTCTTGGTATTTTCGGGATATTTGATTTTAGGCTTGTTTAATTCATTTAATTTCAATTCCGGAATATCGAAATCCGCGTGCCTGGTTTCCTTAAATAAAACATTTTTATCCATGGGTTTATATTTTAAGGGGACATGCATCTGTTTCGGCTTCATTATGGTTAACCGCAGCAACAGCGTTATTAAAAACAATGACAACACCAAAAACATTAAATTCTTTTTTCCCGGCATTATATTCATCGTTATTAATTTATCATAAAAATATTTATAAAGCAATATTAAACCATAAAATTGTCCACCTTGAAAATATTTTTTTATTGCAAAAAACTGCAAGATACGATATAGTTTCTTAAAAATGGGGTAAAGGGAGAGTTGGTTTTATATAAATGTATAAATTGAAAATTTATGACACAACTTTAAGAGACGGTTCACAGGGGGAGGGAGTTTCCTTTTCCCTGGAAGATAAACTCCGGATTGTAAAAAAACTGGATGAATTAGGTGTTCACTATATTGAATGCGGATGGCCCGGTTCAAATCCCAAAGATGAATTTTTCTTTCAGGAGGTAAAAAAACTCAGGCTTTTGCAGGCAAAAGTTTCCGCGTTTGGAAGTACCCGCAAACCCGGCAGCAAAGTAAATGAGGATTCAAATACCCATGCGCTGCTTTCAGCCGGTACGGAAGTCATTACAATATTCGGCAAGTCATGGGATTTTCATGTTAAAAAGGCATTAGAGACAACACTCGGAGAAAACCTCAGGATGATTTCCGACACAGTCTGTTTTTTGAAATCGAAAAAGAGAGAGGTAATTTACGATGCCGAGCATTTTTTTGACGGTTATAAAGCGAACAGGGATTATGCCCTGAAAACACTGGAAAAGGCCTATGAAGCCGGCTCCGATTGCTTATGTTTATGCGATACAAATGGCGGAACTTTGCCGTGGGAAATTGAAGAAATTGCGGGAACCGTCAAAACCCGTTTTCCAAAAATCAGTCTGGGAATTCACACGCATAATGATAATGACCTGGCTGTTGCAAATTCCCTGGTCGCGGTTAAATGCGGTGTAAATATGGTACAGGGAACAATTAACGGTTATGGCGAACGGTGCGGCAACGCGAATCTTTGTTCCATCATCCCCAACCTGCAATTAAAATTAAAAATCAACTGTTTAGCTGAACGCAGATTGCAAATGCTTACCGAGGTTTCCAGGTTTGTGAGTGAACTTGCGAATTTACCGCACCGTGAAAACCAGCCTTATGTAGGGAAATCAGCTTTTACGCATAAGGGCGGCGTGCACATAAGCGCTGTGAGAAAACACGGGGCCACCTATGAACATATTGACCCTGTTCTTGTGGGAAACGCGCGCAGGATTTTAGTTTCGGAACTTTCCGGCCAAAGTACGATTTTAAGCAAGGCGGAAAAATTCGGCCTTGATTTTACAAAGAACGACCCCCATGTAAAGGAAATTTTGAAAAGTGTAAAAAAACTGGAACAGATGGGGTATCAGTTTGAAGGCGCTGAAGGGTCATTTGAACTTTTGGTGAAAAAGGCAATGGGTAAGCATAGAAAGTTTTTTGATTTGGAGAGTTTTCGGGTCCTTGTTGAAAAACGCGGTTCTAAAGATATCCTTTCCGAGGCTGTCATCAGGATGGAGGTTGACGGCGAACGCAAGTATGCAGTGGCTGAAGGTGATGGCCCTGTGAATGCGCTGGATAACGCCTTGCGTGAAATCCTGAAGGATTTTTATCCGCAGCTAAAGGACATGAAATTAATCGATTATAAGGTGCGGGTCTTAAATGAAGGTGTGGGGACTGTGGCAAAAGTGAGAGTTTTAATCGAATCCGCTGACCATGAAGATACATGGGGGACAGTCGGAGTATCTGAAAACATCATTGAGGCGAGCTGGCAGGCCCTTGTCGACAGTATCGAATATAAACTGCTTAAAGATGCGAAAAAATAAAGGATAAAAATGGAAACACCTGAGTTAATCCTTAAGGATAAAAACGATATTTCAGAAGGTAAAAAAGAAATATCTAAAGTTTATGACCCGAAGCTTGTAGAGGAAAAATGGTATTCATTCTGGATGGAGAAAAATTATTTTCACGCGGAAGCTGAAAGCGGCAGAAAGAGTTATAGTATTGTTATCCCGCCGCCGAATGTGACAGGGTCGCTCCATGTCGGCCACGCGCTGAATAATACGTTGCAGGATATTCTCGTGCGCTGGAAACGAATGCAGGGGTTTAACGTTCTCTGGATGCCGGGCGTGGACCACGCGGGCATTGCCACCCAGAATGTTGTTGAGCGCCAGCTTAAGGAAGAAAAAACAAGCCGCCATGAACTCGGGCGTGAAAAATTTATCAGCCGGGTATGGAAATGGAAAGAAAGGTCCGGCGGAATAATTATTTCTCAATTGAAACGGCTGGGTGCGTCATGTGACTGGGAGAGAGAGCGGTTCACGATGGACGAGGGTTTGTCAAAGGCGGTCAGGGAAGTTTTTGTCCGCCTCTATAATGAAAGTCTTATCTATCGAGGCAATTATATAATCAACTGGTGCCCGAGATGCCATACTGCGTTATCGGATATCGAAGTGGAATATCAACCGGCAAAGGGTAAGTTGTATTATATCAAGTATCCAATTACAGAGGGTCAAAGGTCAGGGGGCAAGGCCCAGGGGCAGGAAAAAACTAATTTTTTGATCGTTGCGACTACACGTCCTGAAACAATGCTCGGGGACACGGCTGTGGCAGTAAATCCAGATGATGAACGTTATAAACATCTTATCGGAAAGACAGTTATCCTGCCTCTGGTTAATAAAGAAATTCCTATTGTGGCGGATGGCTATGTTGATTCCTCTTTTGGGACCGGTGTGGTTAAGATAACGCCCGCCCATGATTTAAATGATTTTGAGGTCGCGAAAAGACATAATCTTCCCATGTTGAAAATCATGGATGAAAAAGGGCGTATTAATGAAAACGCGCCTGATTATAAAGGATTAGACAGGTTTGAGTGCCGTAAAAAGATTATTGACGATCTAACCGCCGGTGGATTAATGGCGGAAATTAAAGATTATGAAAACGCGGTTGGACATTGCTACAGGTGCCATACGGTTATTGAGCCTTATCTTTCTCTCCAGTGGTTTGTTAAAATGAAGCCTCTGGCTGGACCCGCGGTAAAAGCGGTGGAAGAGGGTAAAGTAAGGTTTGTGCCGGAGACGTGGAACGCCACATATTTTTCGTGGATGAACAATATAAGGGATTGGTGTATTTCCCGCCAGATATGGTGGGGGCATCGGATACCGGTGTGGTATTGTAAAAAGTGCGCCGGTAGGGGCGAATCCATGTATTCGCCCAACGGATCACGGAACACGGAACACGAATCACGAAAAGGGATTATTGTCTCAATCGATACCCCAAAAAGATGCCCTGTCTGCGGCTCAAATGATTTATATCAGGACGAAGATGTTTTAGACACCTGGTTCAGTTCAGCATTGTGGCCGTTTTCAACTTTAGGCTGGCCGGAGAAGACACCCGAATTGAAAACTTTCTATCCTACATCGTGCCTTGTCACGAGTTTCGATATCTTGTTTTTCTGGGTCGCGCGTATGATTATGATGGGGCTGAAATTCAACAAAAAAGTGCCTTTCAGGGATGTTTATCTTCACGCGCTTGTCCGGGACGCGCAGGGCCAGAAGATGAGCAAGTCCCGCGGTAATGTTATAGACCCTTTGATTGTGATGGATAAATTCGGGACTGACGCTTTGAGGTTTACTCTCGCGGCTTTCGCGGCACAGGGCAGGGATATTGTAATGTCCGAGGAGCGGATAGCGGGATACCGGAATTTCGCGAATAAAATCTGGAACGCTTCAAGGTTTGTGATAATGAATTTGTCAAGTTTCAGTTCTTTGAAGATTGTGCCCTGGGAACTTGATTTCGACCTCGCTGATTTCTGGGTAAGAAGCAGACTCCAGCAGGCGGTGAAAAATGTTACCGCTGCCCTCGATGATTATAGATTTAATGAAGCCGCCCATACAATTTATAATTTTATTTGGCACGAGTATTGTGACTGGTACCTGGAGTTTGCGAAAGACCGTTTATTAAACGGAGATGAGAAACAAAAATTGACGGTCCAGTATGTTCTTATTTCCACGCTGGAAACAAGTCTTCGTCTTTTACATCCCTTTATGCCTTTTATAAGCGAAGAGATATGGCAGAACCTGCCTTATTTTATGGAAAGAAAAGAAAGTATCATGATTTCAGGCTGGCCTGAGTTTGACAAAGAAGTTATTTTTATTGAGAAGGAAAAAGAGATGAATATGCTTATGGATATCGTGACTGCCGTCAGGAATATCCGTTCGGAAATGAACATAGAACCGGGAAAAGAGATTGATATAGTTATAAAACCCAAAACCAAAAAAGAACTGGAATTTTTTGACAGTGTCAGGAATTATATACAAAGGCTTGCAAAAGGAAAAGATTTAAGTATTGATTTAAAGGCTGAAAAACCGGAAAATTCAGTTTCAGTGTTAGCAGGTAAGACAGAGATATTTGTTCCGTTAGCCGGCCTGATTGATATCCGGAAAGAGACAACGCGTTTAAAAAAAGAAATTGAATCGGTTGAAAACGATATAAAACGTATTTTATCTGCGCTGGAGAACAAAAATTTCACAGAACGCGCGCCAAAAGACATTGTCCAGAAAGAAAGAGATAAAATAATACTGCTGAAAGAAAAACTTGAAAAATTAAAACGGCATTTGGAAGCAATTCAATAAAATTTACCTGTAATTGCAAAAAACAAGCGGCAGGGAAAAATTTATTGTTTTTAGATGAGCAATGACCGCCTGCAGGTCGTCTTTTTTAGCGCCTGTCACCCTTAATTTTTCGCCCTCGATTTGGGTCTGGATTTTAAGTTTAGTGTCTTTGATAATTTTAACAAGGTCTTTGGCCTTTTCGCGGTCAATGCCGTTTGATATTTCAACTATCTGCCTTAATGTCCCTTCAAACGCTTTTTCGGGAGTTTTGAAATTCAAAAATTTGGGGGAGATGCCGCGTTTTATCATTTTACTATTCAGTATATCTGTTAATGAACGTAATTTAAAATCATCGTCCGCTATCAAAGTCATTTTTTTTTCTTCCCTGTTAAAAGCAATGGACGATTTACTGCCCTTAAAATCATACCGCGTAGCCAGTTCCTTCTGCGCCTGGTTTACTGCGTTGTCCGCTTCCTGCATATTTATTTCAGAAACAATATCAAACGAAAAGTTAGCCATAATTATTTTAATTATACTCCATTTTATTTTCAAAATCATTAAAAAATATTCATTAAATTTTAAAATTAGTATATAATAATCCAAAATAATACTTTATAATGAATTGATAAATAATAACTCATGGGCGATTTAGAAGGAGTAAATTCTTATGGCAAAACAAAAGATAGATTTGTCTGATGTGACTGCAGTGATCCCGATTGCCGGCATGGGAACCAGGTTGAAACCGCATACACACACCCTTCCCAAGGTTTTATTAAGAGTGGCCGACAAGCCTATACTGGGCCATGTCCTTGATAGTGTAAAAAAGACGGGGATAAAGAAAATTATCCTGGTTGTCGGGCAGATGAGAGAACAAATATTTAAATATATTGAAAAAAATTATAAGCCGCTTGATATAGAATATGTGCCCCAAAATGAATTAAAAGGACTGGGGCATGCTGTTTATCTTACAAGAAGCAAAGTCAAAGGCCCTGTTTTTATTCTATTGGGAGACACAATTCTTGATATAAATTTTCAAAAAGCTTTTTCACGCAAAAGAAGCTGGATCGGGGTTAAAGAAGTAAAAGATCCGAGAAGGTTCGGTGTGGTTGAGGTCAAAGACGGGTATATATCCAATTTACTTGAAAAACCCGAAAATCCTCCTACAAACCTGGCTATTGTCGGGGCTTATTTCCTGGAAAACAGTAAACTTCTTTTTAAATGCCTTAGAGAAAACATTAATAACCATAAAATAACACGGGGAGAGATTCAACTAACGGACGCTTTACAATTAATGCTTAAAGAAGGAGAAAAATTTTACGCGGAAGAAATTGACGGCTGGTATGACTGCGGGAAACCGGAAACACTGTTAAACACCAACAGGTTTTTACTGGATAAATATCATAATAAATTAAAAATTATTGAAGGTTCAACCGTTTGTTCGCCTGTTTACATATCACCGAGCGCAAAGAT
Organism: bacterium; assembly: GCA_040754625.1. Lineage (NCBI taxonomy): Bacteria > bacterium. Next base: position 9,305 of record JBFMCF010000078.1, read on the forward strand.
TATTAATTCTGTCATAGGGCCTTATGTCTCTGTAGGAGACGAAGCTGCCCTGGAAAACGTAGTCATTCAAAACAGTATTGTGAATAAAAAGGCAAAAGTCAGCAATATCGTTTTATCATCTTCTCTTATCGGTTATAAAGCAGTGTTTAACGGATTAACACATCACATTAACCTGGGGGACTCTTCAGTAGTAAATTTAAGCGGTATTGATGAAGAAAACAAATTTTAAAAGGGAGAAAAAATCTTTTTAACAAGAACGTATTTATTTTATAGGATAATAAAATTATTTATACGTTATTTCCCGATGAAATTTAATTACGCGGCCGCGAATATATTATCGGATATATTTTATATCTTTCCGACCGATATAAAAAAAAATGTTTGTTATAATCTTAGTAAAATCTATGAACTTAAAAGGGAAAAAGCTGAGATTAAAGAAAAGGGCAGGCAGGTTTTTTGTAATTTTGGGAGATATTTAATTGATTTGGTCTCTCTGGATACATTACAAAAAGAAGAAATAAATAAATTATTTTTAGAAATAGACGGCATTGAGTATTTAGATGCCGTGAAAAATAGAGGGGCAATATTCGTTACCCTCCACATGGGTAATTGGGAATTAGGCGGGGCCTTTTTAACTCACAGAGGATATAGTTTTACGGCAATTTATGAAAGGCATGAAGACAGGAAGGTATCTGAGTTTTTCAATAATATAAGATTAAAACATAAATTTGGGATTATTGACCGCAGGGACATTAGAGGCATAATTTCGGCGATCAAGGACAAAAAAAACATAGCTATTTTAGGTGATTTCAGTTATGACAGCCAGACAATTCCCGTTAATTTCCTGGGTGAAAGTTACAATTTCCCCGCGGGGGCAGCAGTTTTAGCCCTAAAATTTGATATTCCGATTATTCCTTTAGTTTGTGTCAAAAACGTTTCAGGACATAAAATTTTGGTATCGCCTTTGATGGAAATAGAAAGGACCGGACATTTACAGGAAGATATCAGATTAAATGCCCGGAAACTGGCAAAGGTCCTGGAAGGTTTTGTCCTGAAATTTCCTGAACAGTGGTTTGTATTCAAAAAAATAGGTTCTGAGTGAAAAGTCGGAGGGAAAACAGTGTTATGTTATAATATTATGCAAAAATTTTAACTTTTGCATTTTAAATTTTTAATTACAGTGGAGAACAAATGTATCTTGGTATCGATGTCGGTTCAGTCAGCGTGGATTTTGCGGTTTTGGATAAAAACGCTAAATTAGTAGCCAGTTCATATCTTCGGACCAAAGGCCGGCCTATTGATGTGATTAAAAATGGAATGGAAGATTTAGCCTGCAAAATCGGCAAAAATATTAATATTGAAGCATGCGGGGCCACGGGAAGCGGCAGGATGCTGGCAGGAGTGTTGGTGGGCGCGGATTGTGTGGTTAATGAAATAACATCTCACGCAGTTGCCGCGATTCATATAAATCCGGATGTTAACACGGTTTTGGAAATCGGCGGCCAGGATTCTAAAATAATTATTATCAGGGACCGGGTTCCTGTTGATTTTGCCATGAATACGGTTTGCGCGGCCGGAACAGGTTCTTTTTTGGACCACCAGGCAGAAAGGTTAAAAATCCCTATTGAGGAATTTGGAAAATTGGCATTAAAGGCCGACCTTAATGTTAAAATTGCAGGCAGGTGCACGGTCTTTGCCGAATCCGATATGATACATAAACAGCAATTGGGATATTCACATGAGAATATTATTGCCGGATTATGCCGGGCGCTGGTGCGGAACTATTTGAATAACTTGGTAAAAGGCAGGGAGATCCTCGCACCTGTTATTTTCCAGGGCGGAGTTGCTGCCAATCAGGGGATAAAAAAGGTTTTTGAAGAAGAACTTAAATTACCGGTTCTTGTCCCTGAAGAACATAAGATTATGGGCGCGATTGGAGTTGCTTTACTTGCAAAAGAGAGAAAAAAACAAGGCCATAGATCGAAATTTAAAGGATTTTATCTGAATAAAAGAGAGTTTGAAACATCCTGTTTTGAATGCCAGGATTGTGTTAACCACTGTGAAGTTGTTGTTATGAAAGAGATGGGTGAGTTAATTGCCTCGTGGGGCAGCCGCTGCGGGAAAAAGATTTGCAGGAATAAACAAATGAGTGATGTTGCAGCGGGTAAATTATAATTTGACTTTTTTGGAAAAATTTACCAAACTAAGTTTAAATAGGAAATAATCATGTCTGTTTTAAATATAAAAATATACGGTGATAAAATTCTCCGGGAAAAAGCGGAAGAAGTAAAAAGAATCAATAAAGAAATAAATCTTCTTATTGAGGACATGGTGTCCACAATGTATCTGTCAAAAGGGGTGGGCCTTGCCGCAAATCAGGTTGGGGTGTTAAAAAGAATAATTGTTATTGATGTAACAGGAGGAAAAAGCGGAGGGAAAGACCTTATAACCCTTGTGAATCCCGTAATAACCGAAAAAGAAGGATTAATGGAAGATGACGAGGGATGTCTCAGCCTTCCTGGTATCACGGCAAATATAAAACGGTTTGCCAGGGTTACAGCCGCTGGTTTAGATGTCAAAGGCAACCCTGTAAAAATAATTGCTTCAGATTTACTTTCAAGAGCCCTCCAGCATGAAATAGACCATCTTGACGGGATATTGTTCGTTGACCGTTTGTCCTTTACCCAAAAAATCCTTCTTCAAAAGAAATTAAAAGAACTTAAAAAACATAAATAATAGAGGTAAGATATGCGTATCGCTTTTATGGGGACCCCGGATTTTGCAGTTCCTTCCTTGAGAATGTTGATCGAGGGAGAAGAAAATATAGTCTGTGTTATAACAAGGCCTGACAGGAAAAAAGGCAGGGGAATGAAACTGGAAGCATCGCCTGTTAAACAACTGGCGCTGGAAAACCGGTTACATATTTTACAGCCGGAATCCGCGGGGTACCTCGATTTTATACAGGAATTAAAAGATTTAAGGCCGGATATTATTATTGTAACCGCTTACGGCCAGATTTTGAATAAGGAATTTTTATCCATACCAAAACAAGGCTGTATTAATGTTCACGCCTCTCTTTTGCCGAAATTCAGGGGCAGTGCGCCGGTACAGCGGGCTATCCTTGAAGGTGAAAAGAGCACGGGGGTAACAATCCAGTATGTTTCTGAAAAACTGGATTCAGGGGACATTATTATTCAAAAAGAGACAAAAATTTCCCCTTCGGAAAATTTTATATCATTATATAAACGTTTATCTGATTTAGGCGCTTGTGCATTAAAAGAAGCGGTTTATTTGATAAAGACTAAAACTGCAAGACCAGTGGCCCAGGATGAAAAATCAGCGACTTACGCCCGGAAGATTACAAAACAAGACGGGTTGATTGACTGGGATGACAGCGTGCTAAGGATTAATAATAAAATACGGGCGTTAAATCCGTGGCCTGGTGTATACACTTTTTTCGCCGGTTTAATGGTTAAGATAATCAGCGCGGAATTTGTCTTTGATGGAAATAAGAAAATACGCGGGGAAATAATTGAAGTCAATAAAGACAGGATTGGTGTTTGCTGTGCCGATGGTATTATTTATATTAAGGAGATACAGCCTGAAGCAAGAAAGATTATGACTGCGCGTGAATTTATTTCGGGTTATAGACTAAAAACGGGAATGAAGTTTGACAAAGAGCAGATATTTTAATATAATCACTATTTTAGGTATTTTCACAAAATGGCAAATCAATATGAAGTTAATATACATTGGGGAAAATTATTTTTTGCCTTTACAGGTATTATTATATTTTCTATTATCCTCGGTTTTTTTATCGCGGGAATTTTAGTCAGCCACCGTAATAAGGTCGAAATACCCGATGTGACAGGCAGGAGTATTGTTGATGCCCTGGAAGAATTAAACCCGAAAAAATTAAATCTGCAGATTGCCGAAAAAACCTTTGATAGTATAATCCCGCCTGATTATATTATTTCACAATATCCTGTGCCGGGAGAAGAGGTAAAGGAAGGCAGGATTATAAGGGTAGTGGTCAGCCGTGGTATAATGCAGACAAAAGTTCCAAATGTGGAAAATATAACTTTGAGAGAGGCGCAGGGTATTTTAAAAAGGGAAGGATGGGTTGTCGGGCGGATTGCTTTTGTGTCCTCCTTTCATATTGAAGATGGAAAGGTCATTTCCCAGACACCGCAGCCGGATTCGGAACTTTTGCCCGATTCTAAAATTAATTTATTGGTAAGCAGCGGGAAAGAGAAATATTATTTTTTTATGCCGGATTTAATAGGCAGAAATATTGAGGGGGTTAAAAGATTAATAAAGGATTTGGAATTGGTTATCGGAGAGGTAAAAGAAGAAAGGACAAACGATTGGGAAAACGGGACCGTATTGGAACAGAATCCGCAGGCAGGCTATATGGTTTCTTACGGGAACACGGTTGATTTTAAAATTAGTGTCCCGGACGATGTAAAAGACGAAGGCGGGGAAGAAAGGCAGGTTTTAATAATTTATACAGTGCCGGCCGGACTTGTGGACAGGGAAGTCAGGATTAATGTAATTGACGGCAGAGGACTGCACGAGGTATTAAATAAAACAGTGAAACCATCTGAGAAGATTAACCTGGATTTCAAGGTTACAGGTGACGCGAAAATGAATATTTTTCTCGATGGAGAATTGATTGAGGAAAGAGAGCTATAAATATAAAGAAATGTAAATCGTGAAGGACGTAAAGGAGAGAAAAATGTTATTTGACAGTTTTTTAGGATTAGTTTCAAACGATATTGCCATTGATTTAGGCACAGCGAATACAAAGGTATTTTTGAAGGATAAAGGGATTACTCTTTTTGAACCCTCGGTTGTAGCGATTGAGCGTGAAACAAGAAAAGTATTGGCCGTGGGCAGCGAGGCCAAGGAAATGGTTGGAAGAACCCCGGGCAATATCGAGGCCATACGCCCGATGAAAGACGGTGTGATAGCGGATTTTGAGGTTACCGAATTGATGCTTAGGTATTTTATTTCTAAAGTTAACACAAGTAAATCGTGGGTAACTTTGAAACCGAGAATTGTCATAAGTGTCCCTTCAGGTATCACAGAAGTGGAAAAAAGGGCAGTCAGGGATTCTGCGGAACACGCGGGAGCGAGAGAAATTTATTTGATTGAAGAACCAATGGCGGCGGCCATTGGGGCAGGGCTTCCTATTAATGAACCCACAGGAAATATGATTGTGGATATAGGCGGCGGGACGACCGAAGTTGCGGTTATTTCACTGGGAGGGGTTGTATTCAGCCGTTCTGTCCGTGTTGCCGGCGATGAAATGGACAGGGCCATCATTGCCCATGTAAAGAGAAAATACAACCTGCTTATCGGCGAACGGACCGCCGAGAATATAAAAATAAAACTGGGGTCGGCATACCCGTGCGAAAGGAATAATTCAAACATAACCACGATGGAAATAAAAGGCAGGGATTTGATTGCGGGTATACCTAAGACATTTGTAATTACGGAAGAGGAAGTGCGTGAGGCTTTAAATGAGCCTATCATGGCCATGGTTGACGCGGTGCGGGCTTCGCTGGAACGCACACCGCCCGAATTAGCTTCTGATATAGTAGACAGGGGCATAATCCTTGCCGGCGGCGGGGCGCTCCTGCACGGGTTGAATATATTGCTCCGTGAAGAAACGGGACTGCCGGTGAACATTGCGGACGATCCGCTTTCCTGTGTCGTTCTTGGGACGGGGAAAGTTTTATCGGAACTCAATACATTAAGGAAGGTTCTTATTCCATCCAAACAGTCATAAAGATTAAAAAAAATGGATATTACCTATAAACAGTCCAGAGAAAAATTTTTGCCTGTAATTCTTATTTGTATTTCATTTATTATTCTTTTAATCTCGAGCATCGGGGGTTTTTATGGCCGGGACTGCGGCAGCTGGCTGGATCGTTTTTTTGTGCCCGGGAACTGGGTAATTTCTAAAGTCGGGCAGAAAATCAGCACAGGATATGATTTTATTAAAGATTTTAATAATATCTGGGATAAAAACCAGAAATTAAGCAGGGAAAACAGTTTGCTTTTGCAAAGACTTACACGTGCCTCTGAAATTGAGCTGGAAAATGAAAGATTGAATAAACTTTTAGGTTTTTCCGGTACCTTTCCCAAAATTTTACTCCCTGCAAAAGTTATCGGGCAGGATCCCAGTAACTGGTCTCAGTATATTATTATTGATAAAGGCAGTAAACACAATATTTCTATAGATATGGCGGTAATAACCACAGACGGGCTGGCGGGCCGTGTTGCGAAAGTATGGCCGGACATGAGTAAAATCCAGCTGATTATTGACCGGAACAGCGGAGTCGGCGCGATGGTGCAGAGGACACGTGCGAACGGAGTGGTTACAGGTATGATGAAAAACTTGTGTGAATTTAAATATTTTGATGATAAAGAAGACCTCCGGGAAGGAGATATATTAATAACTTCCGGTCTTGGAATGGTTTATCCTAAAGGGATTTTTATAGGGAGAGTCGCAAAAATAGAACAAAAATCCCTGAATTTAAGCCGTTATATCGAAATCGGCCCTTTTGTGAATTTTGCGAAATTGGAGGAAGTATTTGTGCTGAAAAAAAACAAGGATTTGGTGTGGCCGGAGAGAGAAAATGTGAGTCTGGATTTGGAATAAAGGACATTTATGCCGAAATTATTAATGGCCCTGATAGTAATTTTGAGTGTTATCCTTAAGGTTACACTATTCCGTTTGATTGAATTTGGGTCTTATAAACCGGATATCCTTCTGATTATAATTGTATTTTTTTCAATTTATGAAGGTTCATGGACGGGAGCGGTTTTGGGTTTTATCGGCGGCTTGACAGAGGATATTTTAGGCAGCGGATTTTTAGGAATGTTTGCGGTAAATAAAACCCTGATAGGTTTTGCGCTGGGTATTGCCGGGAAGCACGTTTACAAAATAAATATTTATCCTTATGTTTTAGCGGTGCTCGCGGCAAGTTTTTTTCAGGAGTGTTTCATATTTTTTTGGTTAAATATTTTCCAGCCTTATACATCATTTTTCATGTCCAGCCTTAAACATATTATCCTTCCCCTGACAGTTTATAATACCTTGTTGTCTCCCTTGGTTGTTTTTGGGTTAAGAAAGATATTTAAAATAAGATGAGGTAAAAATGCCTTTTATTTCTTTGGAAACTTCAGTCAATCCCAGGATGAAGAAGAAATTGCAGATGGTTATTTTTGTGTTCAGTGCATTTTTTTTGGTCCTGGTTTTTTATCTGGGATACCTGCAGTTGATAAAAGGTAAAACTTTTTTAGAACAGGCCAAGGGTAACCGGGTCCGCATAGCTTATATCAGGTCGCCGAGGGGATTGATTTTGGAACGCAATCATAAAATATTGGCTTCTAATTTTACAGGTTATTCTTTTTATATAACACTCGAAGACACGGGGAATAAGGAAGCAGAACTTAAAAAATATTTAAAAAAGTTTTTCGGTTTTGAAAAGGAAAAATTTGAGATGCTGTATAAAAATAAGTCTGTCCGTCCTTATCAATCACAGTTGTTATTAAAAGATATTTCAAAGAAACAGCTTATAATTTTTGAAGAAAATAAGAATTCTCTTCCCGGTGTAAGTGTGAGGCTCGAACCCCTTCGAAATTATCCGGGCGGGGCCGCCGGGCATATTACCGGTTATATAAGCGAGGTTAATGAATCAAAATTGAAAGACCCCTCCGGTAATTATGTGCCGGGGGATTTAGCCGGGCAGGGCGGGCTGGAACAAACTTATGATAATTATTTACGCGGCGTGAACGGCCGTGAAGAAATCGAAGTGGACGCGTGGGGCAGAAAAAGAAAAGCTCTGGCTTTGGAAGAACCGGTCAAAGGCGCGAATTTAATAACCACCCTGGATTTGGGCCTGCAAAAACTTGCAGAGGACCTTTTAAAAAACAGGAATGGCGCTGTTGTCGCATTAAATCCTTCAAGCGGGGAGGTCCTGGCGCTTGTAAGTTCTCCGGGTTACGACCCTAATATTTTTATCGGCGGCGTAACCCTTCGCGAATGGGAAGGATTGATTAACAACAAAGGCTTGCCGTTATTGAACCGGGCTATTCAGGGACAATATCCTCCAGGTTCCACAATGAAACCTATAGTGGCCCTCAAGGAATTAAATAATAATATTAATAACGGGAAAATTATAAATGAATGTACCGGAGAATTTCAGATTAAAGATAAGACATTCCGCTGCTGGAAAAAAGACGGGCATGGCAAGATTGACCTGGACCACGCCGTGAGGTATTCATGCAATATTTATTTTTACAAACTCGGGCTGAAACTCGGTGTAAAAGAACTGGCTGATTTAATGAAAGAGTTTAATTTTGGAAATGCGACAGGGATTGATATTATTTCAGAGCAAAGAGGGCTTATTTCAGTAAATCCGCCGTGGTTTCCCGGGAATACCGCCCAATTGTCCATCGGGCAGGGATATATTCTCTCGACTCCGCTTCAACTCGCTGTTGCTTATTCGGCGCTTGCGAACGGTGGAATAATATATAAGCCCTTCATGGTGAGCAAGATAATAAGTTATGATAACAAAATATTAAAAGAATTTGCGCCTGTCCGGCTGAAAAAAATTGATTTTTCGCCTGATACCTTTAATCTTGTTAAGTCATATTTATGGAAAGCGGTAAACACGAGCGGCGGGACCGGGTTCCGCGCCCGTATCCCCGGGCTCGATGTCGCGGGCAAGACAGGAACGGCGCAATTGATAGCAAGACCGGTGGATGAAGATGAAGAAAAAAGACTGCCGGCGCATCTTAGGCCGCATTCATGGTTCGCGTGTTTCGCGCCGGTGCAAAATCCCAGGATTTGTTTAATAATTCTGGTGGAACACGGAGGGGAGGGCGGTCTCTCTGCCGCGCCGATAGCCAGGGAATTAATTTCCTATTATCTTAAAGATGAACCGAGGAATTTTGATTTAGAAATTAATATGTAAAAATATTATTTACGGATTATGAAAAAGGGTTATTTTAAAAATTTCGATTTTATATTATTAAGCATAGTTTTGATTTTAATATCTTTCGGATTGCTTAATATTTACAGCGCATCATTTACTTTTAACATCCCGGGAATGCCTTTTTATGTTAAACAATTATACTGGGCGTTTGCGGGACTGATTTTAATAGCGGTTATTTACAGCATGAATTATGAGGTTTTCATTAATTACGCGTATTATTATTATTTGTTTAATATTATTTTGCTGATATTACTTTTGATATTCCGCCTGACAACCAAAGGAAGCAGCAGATGGCTGTCTCTTGGGCCGTTTATGATACAGCCTTCGGAATTCATGAAATTCGCGGTTATTCTTGTATTGTCGCGGTATCTGATGGATAAAGAGGGAAAGCTTAAACGTCTTTCGGATTTAATGATTCCGCTGGGCATAGTTTTAATCCCGTTTTTCCTGGTTTTAAAACAGCCTGATTTAGGCACGGCGCTTGTATTTATACCGGTATTTTTTATTTCCGTATATCTCTGTGATTTGTCATACCAGTATTTATTTTATCTCATAGCCCCGCTTTTGAGCCTTTTGTTGTTTAAATTTAGCCTTTTGTGGTTTTCTTTTATGGTTTTATTGGCTGTAATTATTTATTTAAATAAGCCTTCAAGGGTTGACGGGTGGGCAGTTATTATAACTTCGATTTTTTCAGGGATAGGACAGCCGCTGTTATGGAATTTTTTAAAGGATTACCAGAAAAAACGTATCATGGTATTTTTTAATCCTGAGCTTGACCCGCTGGGAAGCGGGTACAGCGTAATCCAGTCCAGGATAGCAGTAGGGTCCGGGCAGTTTTTAGGCAAGGGCTGGCTTCATGGTTCACAGAACCGCCTGAATTTTATCCCTGAACATCATACTGACTTTATATTTTCCGTTATCGGTGAAGAATGGGGATTCATAGGAGGATTTCTGCTTTTAGTTTTATTTTTTATTTTTATAATAAAAATTTTAAATATTGCGCTGCAGTCCAGAGATAAGTTCGGTACGCTTGTCGCGAGCGGTATTTCTGTGGTATTTGTTTTCCATATTGTTGTAAATATAGGAATGTCGATGGGTGTAGCGCCTGTGGTAGGCGTTCCTTTGCCGTTTTTAAGCTATGGCGGGTCATATCTTATAAATTCTTTAATTATGATAGGTGTGCTGCAAAAAATAAGGGGTGAAGGATAAAAATATGCTAAAATATATAAAATTTATGGGAGTGTTATGAATTTAGAAGAAATATTGGGCAAAGTACAAAAACCGGGGCGGTATATCGGTGAAGAATGGAACATTGTAAAAAAACCGTGGGACGATAAAAAGGTAAAAATTGCGCTTGTTTTTCCCGATTTATATGAGGTAGGGATGTCTCATCTTGGCCTGAAAATACTTTATTCCCTGCTGAATAACAGGGAAGATTGTCTTGCGGAAAGAGTTTATGCGCCAAATATCGATATGGAGAGTATTTTAAGGGAGAAAAGGGTCCCTTTATTCAGCCTGGAATCTAAAAGGGCCCTGCGTGATTTTGATATTATTGGCTTTACTTTACCATATGAATTATGTTATACTAATATTTTGTCTATATTGGATTTATGCGATATCCCTTTTAAAGCTTCGGACAGGAAAAGGGGGGATTACCCTTTAATTATTGCCGGAGGTGTGGGTGCCTTTAATCCTGAACCCCTGGCCCAGTTTTTTGACGCGTTTGTCATCGGCGAGGGAGAAGAAGTTTCTCTGGAGGTAATCGATGTATTTTCCGCGTGGAAAAGAGAAAAGGCGGATAAAGATGTTTTGCTTGAAAATTTGGTAAAGATTCAGGGAATATACGTTCCTTCTTTGTATGAAATAAGCTATTTTGATGACGGCAGGCAGAGAAATATAAAACCAAAAAAAGACGGTGTCCCGTCAAGGATAAGCAAAAGATTTATCAGAAATTTTTCAGAAAGTTTTTTCCCTGAAAAATTTATTGTCCCTTTTATAGAGACCGTCCATGATCGTTTAATGGTTGAGATTTCAAGGGGATGTGTGCACGGCTGCAGGTTTTGCCAGGCGGGAACGCTTTATCGTCCGTTTCGCTCCAGGGACAGCGGCCGGGTTTTAAATTTAGCTGAAGAAGGGATAAAAAATACAGGATATGGCGAGATTTCTCTTTCAAGCCTTTGCCCGGGAGATTACCCTGATTTGGAAGGATTAGTTGACATTTTGACAGCGAGATTTCTCGCTAAAAAAGTTTCCATAAGTCTTCCCTCGCTGCGTTTGGACAATTTCCCTGTTTCAGTGGCCCAAAAGATCCAGGAGGTCAAAAAGACCGGCTTTACATTCGCATTGGAGGCGGGATCACAGCGTTTGCGGGATGCCGTAAATAAACAGGTTACGGAAGAAAATCTTTTGGAAATTGCTGAAAAAGTCACGGCCCTCGGATGGAATTTATTAAAGCTTTATTTCATTATCGGACTGCCGGGGGAAAATGAGCGGGACATCGAAGAGATCGGGCTGATTTTGGATAAAGTATCAAAAATCATGAGGAAGAGAGGTAGGGGAAAAGTTAATGTCAGTTTATCATTCTTTGTCCCGAAACCTCATACAGCTTTCCAGTGGAGTGAACAGCCCGGGATAGATGTTTTAAAAAATAAAATGGACTGCCTGAAAAAACATACCAGGTATCCGCTTAAATTTCACAATCCGGAACAGTCTTTTTTGGAGGCTGTAATCAGCAGGGGTGACCGCAGGATTGGAAATGTGATATTGTCGGCATGGCGAAAAGGCGCAAGATTTGACAGTTGGGATGAACATTTTAACTTTTCCTTATGGATGGATGCTTTTAAAGAAAATAATTTAGATCCCGGGTTTTATGTGAATAGAAAAAGAAGTTATGATGAAGTTTTCCCATGGGACCATATTGATACCGGTGTAAACAAGGAATATCTTATGTCTGAACATAAAAAGTCTAAGGACGCGAAAATTACTCTGGATTGTCTTAAATCGGGATGCAACAATTGCGGGATGGAAGAATATTGCTGACAGCAAATGCAAAAAAACAAGGGGTCATGCCCCCTTGTGGATATAATGAAGGGAAAATTAATCTTGACTTTTTATGTCAGGCTGCGTTTTAAAAAAGAAGGATTGGTCCGTTTTATATCCCATCTGGATTTTACAAGAAGCATATTAAGGGGGCTGGCGAGGACAGGTGTCCCATTTGTTTATACCCAGGGATATAGTCCGCGCCCAAGAATTTCTTTTGGTCCGCCGCTTTCACTCGGGTGGGAAAGTGAAACAGAGTTAATGGAAATTGAGGTCGCAGAAAAAGCCGACTGGATGGATTTATCCAGAAAGGTAAATGAAAACCTTCCTAAAGGTTTAAACCTGGCTGAGGTAGTGTTTGTTAATAAAAAAGGGATGCTTAATAAAGAAATAAAATATATAGATTATTGTATCGATTTACCGAAAGATTTTAATAAAGAGTTGTTACAGAAAAGGTTAAACATAAAATTTACAGGTAAAAGAATAGAACTTTCACAGGATGAGAAACGGTCAAAAAATAATCCGGAAAAGGATTATTTTATTTTAAAAACCGAAGAATCTGTAAAAATGAAGGATGTTTTAAATGAAATTAACGAATCTTCAGGATGGTTTTGTGTCTTTGTTAAAAGACTTGCATTTTATGATAAAAACGAAAATAGGATTTGATGACATGAGCAAGATTAAGATAAAAAAAGAAATTTTTATTAATGTCGGCCCAAAAGAGACCAGGGTCGCGTTAAGGGAAAATGGCATACTAAGTGAAATCTTCTGGGAAAAAAGAGATACCGGGCGTTTGGCCGGGAGTATTTATAAAGGAAAAGTTTCAAGAGTTGTCCCGGGTATCCAGGCGGCTTTTGTTGATATCGGGCTTAAAAAAAATGCTTATTTGAGTTTGCAGGACGTGGAGTTTTTGGAAGAGGATATAATTGGCGATGGCGAGATAAAAAAAATAAGAGCTTTTAATCCTGAGAAAAATATCCTGAAAAAAAACCAGGAAATTCTTGTCCAGATAGCCAAAGAACCGTTGGGTGATAAAGGTGCCAGGCTGACCACTCATATTGCGCTCCCGGGAAGATACCTGGTTTTTATGCCGATGGAAGACCATGTCGGTATTTCAAGAAAAATTGAAAGTGAAGAAGAAAGGGCAAGGCTTCGAAAAATTCTCAAGGAAATAAAACCCCAGGGTAAAGGAATTATTATCCGGACCGTCGCGGGAAAAAGGTCAAAAAAGGATTTTTTGAAAGACATTCAATTTTTAAGCAAACTCTGGAACAAAATTCAGATGGTATCCAATTCCGTCCGTGCTCCATATTTAATACATCAGGATTTGGGCATAATATTCAGGGTGATAAGGGATATTTTATCTTTTGATGTTGTTAAACTTGTTATCGATTCCCATAGCGAATTTGAAGAAATAATTGAATTCCTGTCATATGTCCAGCCGGGACTGAAATCGAGGGTTGAATTTTATCAGGGCGAGGAGCCGTTATTTTCTTTTTACGGAATTGAACATGAGATTTTTGAGGCGTTAAACCGCAAAGTAAAGTTAAAGTGCGGGGGGCATATAGTTATTGATGAAACTGAAGCGCTTGTTTCTATTGATGTTAACAGCGGGAAGTTTATCGGCAGGAAGGATTTAGAAGAAACCGCGTTAAAGACTAACCTTGAAGCTGCGGTTGAAATCGCGAAACAAATTCGTTTGAGGGACTTGGGCGGTATCATTATACTGGATTTTATAGACATGGAAAAAGAGGAAAATAAAAATAAAGTGCTTGCCACTTTTCGCGAAGCGTTAAAAAACGACCGTTCACGTACTAATGTTGTGGCATACGGCAAATTAGGGCTTATAGAAATGACCCGCAAACGATCGCGGCCGAGCCTTGAAAAATTATTAGGAGAAGTTTGCCCTTGCTGCCGCGGAGAGGGTATTGTTAAGCCTCCTTCGGTTATCGCGGGTGAAATATTTAATGAAATAAAACACAAAAAATTTGACCAGCTTACAAAAAAAGTTTTGGTAAAAGTCAATAATCAGGTAGCGGTCTATGTTCTTCGTGAAGCTATTTCAGAATTAAGATATTTAGAAAAATTACTAAACCGTGACATATTTATCAAGGCCGATAAAGATATGAATATTGAAAATTATGAAATTATCCAGCAGAAGGAGGTGAAATTTTATGAAAAAAGCAGTCATTGAAACAAAGGGGAGTCAATTACAGGTAAAAGAAGGCGATATTATCACAATTGACCGTTTAAAACAAAAACCTGGCGAAAAAGTGGAATTTAATAATGTGGTTTTAGTCCAGGATGATGAAAAACTTATAACAGACGATAAGGCCTTAAAAAAAATAAAGGTGCAGGGAGAAGTTGTCGGAGAATTAAGGGGCGAAAAAATCCGGGTATCAAAGTATAAGGCAAAGAAAAACTACAGGCGGACTATCGGGCATCGTTCAGATTTTACAAAAGTTAAAATAAATGAAATTGCAATCGGCAAATAAAAAAGACAAGGGGGCATGCCCCTTTGTCTCAAGGAGAGAAATTAATGGCTACAAAAAAATCTTCAGGAAGCGCCAGAAACGGCAGGGACAGTGCGGGTAAGCGTTTGGGGCCGAAAAAATTCGGGGGAGAATTTGTTAATGCCGGAAATATTCTGGTGCGCCAGCGCGGGACCAAATATCACCCGGGGATAAATGTCGGGAGAGGAAAAGATGATACTCTTTTTGCTTTGGTTGACGGCTTGGTGAAATATGGGGTAAGGGGCAAAAGAAAGGTCATCAATATTACGGCGGTAACTGCATAGAACCCCTTATGACAAACGTTATTTTTAATTTTGAAGGTGATTATGTTCATAGATCAGATGGAAATTTATGTCAAGGCGGGGGATGGCGGCAACGGTTGTGTTTCTTTCCGGCGCGAGAAATATGTCCCGCGCGGCGGGCCTGACGGGGGCGAGGGCGGCAGGGGCGGGAATATTATCATTAAGGCCGATAAAAATATCAAAACATTAGTAGATTTTTATTATCATCCTCATTATAAAGCTGAAAGAGGCAGGCATGGACAGGGAAGCAATAAAAGCGGAAAGAGCGGAAAAGATTTAATTTTGCGTGCTCCCCTGGGGACAATGATTTATCCCGCGGGAACGGGTGATTTGCTTTATGATTTAGTTGAAACGGGACAGGAATTTTTGCTTGCCAGGGGCGGGCGGGGCGGCAAGGGAAATGCGCATTTTGCCACGTCAACCCATCAAGCACCGCGGTTCGCCCAGAAAGGCGAAAAAGGGGAAGAACATAATTTTCGCCTGGAATTAAGATTTATTGCTGATGTCGGAATAATCGGCCTGCCTAACGCGGGGAAGTCTACTTTATTAAGCAAAATAAGTTCAGCCAGACCTAAAATTGCAAATTATCCGTTTACCACTCTTTACCCTAATTTGGGGGTAGTGGATTTGGGTGACGGTTTTTCTTTTATTGCTGCGGATATGCCCGGGTTAATCGAGGGCGCGGCCAATGGCGAAGGGCTTGGTGACAGGTTTTTAAAACATGTCCAGCGGACAAAAATACTGGTCCATTTGATTGACTTTTCTAACGAAGAAGTGGGAAGAGATTTTAAGTCCGATTATGAGATAATTATCAATGAATTGAAATTGCATGACCCCGGCCTTTTAAAAAAGAAGCAGATTGTGGTGGGAAGTAAGATTGATATGCCCAAGGCGAAAGAAATTTTGCCCGAGGCTGAAAAATATTTTAAACGGAAAAAACTGCCTTTTTTAGTCATATCAGGGATAAGCGGAGAGGGGTTAAAACATTTAATAAAAGTAATTGCCGGTATATTAAAAAATAATGATAAATAAGATATTTCTGTTAAAAATATTTTTATTGCTTCTCGTGTATTCAGTTTCAGCCATGCCCAAAAAGCCGTCTCTTTTGAAGGAAGAACACAGACAGGTTTTATCCCGCCGGTTTAGCCAGCTCCAAAAAACCAGGAATTTGAATAGGCCTTCAAAGTTTAATAAACTGCCGGTTTCAGGGACTAAAAAATATTTAGTAATTCTGATTAAATCAAAAGACATATCCAATACTTATGATTCAACAAAATTCGAAGACCTTTTATTTTCAAATGGGACATACCCTACCGGGAGTTTAAGAGACTATTTCGCTGAGGTTTCAAATAATAAATTTAATATCCAGGGAAATATTTTTGGTTTTTATACCGCATCCCAGGATTATTCATATTATGCGGATGGTAAGTCGGGCCTGGGTGATTATCCGAAAAACGCGGTTAAACTTGTTGAGGAAGCGGTTGACGCGGCTGAAAGCGCGGGTGTAAATTTTTCCCAATTTGATAATGACAGTGACGGAGAAGCGGAAGGTATCATTATCGTTCACCAGGGGCCCGGGGCTGAGGCGGTTCCTGAATCAGTTGAAGGGAATTATATCTGGTCGCATAAATGGGATATAGTCTCAGGCGGCGGCAGCGCAAGAACATACGACGGGGTAACGATTAATAGTTATATTATGCAGCCTGAAACAAACGCGGACGGCGGCCTGATCGAGATTGGCGTATTCTGCCACGAACTCGGGCATTTATTGGGGCTGCCCGATTTATACGATACCGATTACAGTTCATCTGGCAACGGGGTGTATGATGTTATGTCAACCGGCGCATGGGGCGGGGATAAAAAACATCCCGATACGCCGACACATCTTTCAGCCTGGAGCAAATATTATTTCGGGTGGGCAAACATTTATGATTATACAAGAATTGAAGGAGGTAGATCCCTGGAACAGGTTGAAGGGAGTAATGAGATTATTAAAATTGACGTGGAAGATAATCCCCGTGAATATTTTTTGTTTTGTAACCGTAAGCAGGCGGGGTTTGATAAGTATCTCCCGGGTGAAGGCCTTCTTATATGGCACATTGACGAAGACAGGATAAATTCTAATATGTTAAAAGGGAAACTCAATGACAATGAGTCTCAGCAAAGTATTATTTTGATGGAAGCGGACGGACTGTTTAATTTACAAAAATCCGGCGGCCAGGGCGGGAATGAGGGCGACGCGGGAGATTATTTTCCCGGCAGTACCCAGAATACCGCTTTTACTTCAACAACCAATCCATCCAGTGACAAAAACAACGGGCAAAAAAGCGGGGTGTCTATAGCCAATATCAGTTCTTCCGGCGCAGTGGGTTTTACCCTCGGCTCGGCAGGCCCTGTAATTGCGAGCCTTGAGGAAACATTCAGCTACCCCAATCCTTTTAAACCAGGCGCTTCCGTTAAACAAACTACCATTAAATACCCGAATGACTTAACTGTGTCCGTGAAAATTTATAATATAGCGGGGGAAATTATAAGAACGCTTAATGACGAAGGAAGTGAACTTCTCATGTCCAGGGGTGAAGCTTACTGGGACGGGAAAAATGACGATGGTGTCATGGTCAGTACCGGTTTATATATTTATTTGATTGACAGCCAGCAGGGGAAACAGAGCGGAAAAATACTTTTTGTGAAGTAGATTACAGTAATTGAAAATTGAGCATTGGCCATTGACAATTGGAAATTTCTTTGAAATATTAATGCCTAATTGTAAATTGCCAATTGTCAGTTTATAAAAGATGTGAATAGGTCATGAAAAAAATAATAAGTTGTTTGATACTGTTTATAGTCCTTACAAGCGTAGCATATGCCGGAAGTATTGGCACAAGCGGTGCGGCTTTTCTTAAAATTTTGCCCGGCGCGCGGGCGCAAGCCATGGGCGGCGCGTATACCGCTTTGGCGTCGGGCATCAGCGGCAGTCATTGGAACCCCGCGGGATTAGCATACACGGGTGATAAAGAATTTTCCGCGATGTATATGAAATGGATTTCCGATATTAATTACGGTTTTTTAGGTTACGCGCACCCTATTGGTTCAAATATTACTGTTGGGATTTCCGGTATTTATTTGACAACAAAAATTGACGGCCGTGATGTGATTGGGCAGAAAACAGAAGATATTGGTTTTAATAATTTAGCCGGGGTTTTTAATTTCAGTTATCTTTTCGGAGAAGAATATTCATGGGGTGTCAATGTTAAATATATAAAGGAAGATATTGACAGTGAAAAGGTCAAGGGATACGCGTATGATTTCGGGAACCTTTACCGTTTTATGGACGGGAAATTCCGGTTTGGGTTTTCAGCCCAGAATCTTGGCGGGAAAATAGGTTTAAACGAAAAAGACAATTTGCCCTTAAACTTTAAAGCTGGTATTGCTGTTTTGCCATGGGAGGACAAATTTATTTTTGCCTTTGACGGGAATTTTCCCAATGATGCGAAACAAAAATATAATATTGGATTGGAATACCAGCCCGCGGAACTGATTTCCCTGCGCTTTGGCTACCGTTTAAATTATGACCAGAAAGGAATGGACGCCGTTTCTTTTGGGCTTGGCGTTATCCATAAAAGTGAATATATAATCGGGGATCTCGACATTGCTTACCTGCCTTACGGGGATCTGGGGGACGTCTATAAGGTCTCATATACCGTCCAGTTTTAAAAAATATAAATTCTAATTGATATATTTTTAGCTTGACAAAATTTATGTAATAGAATATCATACAAAAATATAATAGAAAGTGCTGAGTTGGAAGGAGTAAATCCGGCACGTTTGATTAAATTGTTTTATGAAAATAACTAAAACCTTCGTTGACTGAATTTATGTTCGGTTGGCGGAGGTTTTTTGTTTTTGGGCAAAATATATATTTGCGTGATGATTTTATGTTTCAATTAAGCAAAATCCCATGGGAACTCAAGAAATAATTGAAGAAATAAAAAAATTAATAAATACAAAGGGATATATATATGCACTTTGTATGATTATTTTTGAAGATTTTCATGTTAATCCGGAAAAATTGCATGAAATAAACCATAGGGAAAAACTTAGCGTAAATGAAGCCGCTTTATTACTTGGATTTTTAATCCAAAACAAGTTAGATTTTACCATGCCAGAATCCCTGCAAGATTTAACACAAATGAAGAAAATGACTTACGAACTTTTGGAAAAATTGCATCAATCTTTTATGAAGAATTTTGTTGAGAAGTTGGAGAAAGAAATTAAAAAAACACACAAAAAAGAAAATTACAGAGCAGATCAGAAAGAATTCTTCGGGAAAGGGGATATGCTTGTAGAACCAATATTTTATTCTGGAACAGGTGTCTACGACTTTCAACATTTGGAATTTTTAGAAAGAAAATATAAATATGATAAAAAATGGCTTACCGAAGAGAAAAATTTTGATCTTATCGAAACGCAAAAAATTGTCTCTCAAATTAAAAAAATCCTGCAGAAAAAATCAGAAATAGTAGAGATGGGATTAAAAGAAGAAATGATTGCATTTATGAAAGAAAAAAATCCTGATGAAGATTGGGAGAAAAAAATAGAAGAGGTTTTCACAAAGGAGCGAATCGAATGGCTCCAGTATGGGCCTTTATTTTATGATTTTGAAAAAAATGGGGAATTTGATCAGAATCTATTTTTTAGAAATTTAATAGATTTGTTTACTATTAAAAAATCGGATTTTAACACAGATGTAAATATTGATTCTTTCCTCCATAATTTTTCTATTACACCAGAAAGAGATTTAAACACCCAATTTAAAACTATTGGTGATTATAATATTATGAATTCACATCCTATTATTAAAATTGATAGTGAAAGATATTTTGTACCAACTACTTTTATGTTATGTCAGGCAGTATATGAAAGCCCTTTCTATTGGATGATTAAAGATGAGAGTTATAAGGATCAAGTTGCCAAAAACAGAGGAATCGTTGGTGAAGAAATTGCATATGATTTTTTATCACGGGTATTTGGAATAAATAGAACCTTTAAATCCATAAAAATTGAAACAAAAAAAGGGCATGATGATACTGATATTGATGTTTTTTGTGTTTTGGGAAGCAAAGCCTTATGTGTGCAAGTAAAATCAAAATCTCTAACATTACTATCTAGACAGGGTGATGATGTAAAGTTACAAAAAGATTTTCAGAGTGCAGTCCAAGATGCTTATAATCAAGGATTGATATCTCGCCAAAAAATCTTTGAAAGAGAAGCGAGGCTTATTGATAAAAAAACTGGTAACGATATAATTTTATCAGAGGAAATTGATGAAATTTATTTAATGTGCATCACGACAGAAAATTATCCAACATTAGCTCATCAAGCACGTGTGATGTTAGATAAAAAAGATGATGAGCCATTTTCAATAGTTCTAACTGTATTTGACCTGGAACTGCTTGCTCATTATTTAAACGATCCATATGAATTTCTTTACTATATTAGACAAAGAACTTCATTGATGGATTTGGACTGCACCCCTAAAACTGTAATTATATGTTAGACTATTGATAGGACCTAAAGCCCAAAACGGGCAGAAAGGAACCTATCATGAAACCGAAACGAACCTTTACCAACGAATTTAAACGCCAAA
>JBFMCF010000079.1 GCA_040754625.1 bacterium
TAAAAAAGTATCCCCATTTTTTTGAAAAATATAAAAAATTATGCTTTTACACTTCCTTTTTTTATTTATTCCTTATTTCACAACTACTTACTGTTTTCTATGTCTATTTTTTGGGGATAGTCCTTTTAATAAGAATTAAAGAAAAACCTTTTTTATGTTATAATCCTATGATTATTTTATGACGAAAAATTTTTTAAATATACTCCAGATTATTAATGAACCATGGGAAAGCGGGATTACTGAATACGGTCTGGTTTTAAGCAGGGGATTAAAAAAAAGCGGGCATAACGTTATAATTGCCGGTTTGAAAAATACCCCTGCCGAAGAAGGCGCAAAAAGGAGTAATATTAAATATGAGGTAATTAATAATATTAACAGCCTGTCGCCTGTAAATATTTATGGTTCAGTAAAAAAAATCAAAAATATTTTACTAAAAGAAAATATTGATGTGATTAATGCGCACCGGGCGGAGGGGCAGACGTGTGGTTTCCTGGCAAATAAATTAACGGGGAATAAAGCTGTTTTAATCAGGACGAGAGGGGACCGGCGGGTGACAAAAAATAATTTTTTAAACCGTTATTTATACCGTGACCTTACTGACGGAATAATTGCAGTGTCAATTATTTCAAAAGAGAATAATTTCACTGGTTTTAATTTGGAAGAAAAAATCAGGGTTGTCCCCCCGGGAGTTGATACTGGTAAATTTAACCCCCGGGTCAGCGGGGAAAAATTCAGGATAAATTGTGGCGTGAAAAAAGATGAATATTTAGTGGGGATTATCGGGCGGCTGGACCCGGTCAAAGGGCATTATTATTTTTTGAAGGCGGCAGGCAGATTGAAAGAAATATTACCTTCTGTAAAATACGCGGTCATAGGTTATGAAGCAAATATTAAAATTGATCATCTGAAGAAAACAGCGGAATCTTTTGGTTTGCATGAGAAAGTTATTTTTACCGGTTTTTATGAAAATGTTTCGGAAGCAGTTGCGGGCATTGATATAGGAGTAATAGCGTCAATTGGTTCTGAGGCCATAAGCAGGGTATGCCTGGAGATGATGGCGTGCGGCAAGCCCGTGATTGCCTCAAAAGTTGGTTCAATACCTGAAATAATATTAGATGGTGAAACCGGGCTGTTATATAATCCCAAAGATATTGATATGCTTGCCGGGCATATTAAAAGATTAATATTAAATCCCGATTTAATTAAAAAAATGGGCCAAAATGCGCATCTGAACGTGGTGAATAAATATTCGATAGATAATTTTATCAAAAACACTGAAGAAGTATATTTCAATGCGTTAGAAAAAAAATGGAAAAGATTACAGTAACAATAATATGCACCAACGAAGAGAAGAAAATTCAGGGCGCTCTTGAAAGCGCTGAATGGGCGGATGAAATTATAGTTGTCGACGGCGGAAGCACGGATAAGACATTGGAAATATGCCGGAAATATACCGGTAAAATATTTTCCAATCCCTGGCCGGGCTGGATTGAACAGAAAAATTTCGCCATATCAAAAAGCAAAAACAAATGGATTTTATCACTGGATTCCGATGAAAGAGTTTCAAAAGAACTAAAGGAGGAAATTAATAATGAATTAGATACAGGGGGATACGACGGTTATTACATACCTATAAAGCCTGTTTATTTGGGTAAACCGGTAACGCGTTGCGGCTGGTACCCCGGATATAAATTAAGGCTTTTCAATAAAGAAAAAAGCAGGTGGGGCGGGACGGAACCCCATGAAAGCCTTATCATTTCAGGAAAGACGAAAAAACTCAAGGCGGATATAATCCATGATGCTTATGATTCAATTGAGGAACATTTAATAAAAATAAATTATTACAGCAAGATCGGAGCGGAACTTTTAATTAAAAAAGGGGAACAGGTTGTTTTAACTGATTTATTTTTTAGACCTTTATTTACTTTTTTTAAGCAATATATTTTAAAACTTGGTTTTTTAGACGGGTGGCGCGGTTTTTTAATATGCGCGTTCAGCGGTTACGCGAACCTCGCGAAATATAGCAGGGCGTGGGAAAGACAGAAGAGCATGGCGCATGGCAAATAAGGCAGAAAGAATTAACAATTTACAATTGAGCATTGACAATTAACAATTTAAAAAATAATCCTCAATTATTAATAGCTAATTGTCAATTGATAACTAAAGACTCCGTAATCCTAGAGTAAAAAGATTATGTTAATTTACTTTATTATAATAATTATAAGTTTGCTTTTTCTCGCCTTTTCCGCCCGTTTTAATTTCTGGCGGCTGCCCGATAAAGGCATACCCGTTTTAATGTATCACATGGTAAGCAGGGAGAAACCGGGCTCAAAAATAAATAAACTGCGTGTCCCTCCGGATAAATTTGCGAAACAGATGCAATTTCTCAGGGAAAAGGGGTATAAAAGTATCTCGTCTAGTGATCTTATAAATTATTTTGAAACAGGAAAAATAAATATTGACAAACCGGTCCTCATAACTTTTGATGACGGTTATCAGGACAACTATATTAATGCATTCCCGATTTTAAAGGAATTTGGCTGTAAAGCGATTTTTTTTATAGTAACTGATTTTATAAGTGAAGAAAGCTTATGGAATATTGAGGATAAAGAAAGATTATTGAATTGGGAAGAGATAAAAGAAATGATTAAAGAAGGAATGGAATTTGGAAGCCATACAATCAGCCATCCGTTATTAGTGAATTACCCGCGGGAAAAATTATTCAATGAAATAGGTTTCAGCAAGAGAAACTTGGAGAAGGTGTTAAATACAGAAATTAAATGTTTTTCATACCCGTTTGGCAAGTTTGATGAAGAAACTAAAAAAGTAGTCCAAAAATGTGACTACAAGGCCGCGTTTTCCACAAAGATGGGAAAGGTGGATTTGAACAGCGATATTTACAGCCTGAGTAGAATATTGGTGCGCGGGGACGAAACATTATTTGATTTTTATCTTCAGTTAACAAGAGGGAAAAACCGTTTATAAATATTTTTCAGGACTATCCCCAAAAAATAGATATAAAAATCAGTAACTAGTTGTAGAATAAGGAAGAAACAAAAAAAAGAAGTGTAAAGTATATATTTTTCAAAAAATGGGGATACTTTCAAAAGGATTGCCTAAAGTATCACAGAGATTTGTGAGAGAAGCGATATATGGAATATAGGCAA
>JBFMCF010000080.1 GCA_040754625.1 bacterium
CTCCTACAAATATCCCGCAGTCTTTCTTCATCCTCATTTCCACACCTTCTGTTATCTCCATCCGGACGTTCCTGTCATTCCGCCATCCAATGACTATATTCCCGTTTATATAATAGGGTATCCCCGCCTCCTTGAACCGGACTTCTCCGTCTATTATTTCTTCCCCTATTACCTCTATCATGTCGGGGTTGTTCATGCTGTATATGTTGGTATTTGTTATTATGTTTATACCGTTTGTCCAAAATCTCATTGGATAACTGCCGTTTCCGGTTATTGTATTTTCTGTTATGAAAGGGCGTGGGATATTTGAAGTTAAATATATTCCGTATGTACCATTGTTTGTGATTGTATTTCCTTCTATTAAGGGACTGCTTGCACCATCTATTCTTATGCCGTTTGTCCTGCTTTCTTTTATATCGTTGTTTTTTATCCCTGGGGAGCTGTTTAATATGTATATATTTTCATCCGCATATCCCGGTTGAGCACCGTATTCTATTATGCAATTCTCTAATATACTCCCTGTCGCTGATGCCGTGTCATAATCCGTTGCGCCGTCATCAAAATATATATTTCCCCAGTATCCGCGGAAAGGTGTGTCAGTATTTGCCGTGAATTTTATCTTATTCGGTTCCTGACTTCCGCCTATTGCTCTCAATATTCCCTTATTGCTACCATATCCTACCTGTATTCCCGTCCCGCTTTCGAATCTTAATATTACCCCGGTATCTATGGTTAATTGGATTGCGGCTACTGTGTCGCCGTAAATATATATCGGTGAACTCACCACATCATATTGTTTTAAGCCTGTATTTCCTATCAATAAATCATTTGTTATTCTTTCTCCGATTATTTCAAGAGCTTGTCTTCCATTTGCAGTATATAAATTGTTGTTTAAATTTCCAAGGCCGTTTATTCCAAGTCTTAGAGGGTAATTACCATTACTACTGATATTATTATCTATTATATTTGGCCGGCTGGATGTGTCGCTGCAATATATGCCGTAATTTGTATTGTCTGATATTGTGCTGTTTTCTATTTGAGGGGACGCGTTTGCGCAATAGATTCCGTGCCCGTTGTTTTTTCTTACTATGCTTTTTACTACTTTCGGCGAAGATGAGTTAAAATAAAGGCCGCTGTTGGTTATCGCTCCCGCGTATTCGATAACGCAGTTTTCAAGGACTGCTGCACTATCCTCGGTATCTCCTCCAAAGTATATGCCTTTCCAGTCTCCCGCTGTTTTATCCGTTTCGTTCTTATTGGATGTAAAGGTTATTACTTCTGTGGTGCTATAGGCATATAATGAACCTTTTGTTATTGTTAATCCTGTATTCGGATTAAATTTTAATTCCACCCCGGGGGTTATTTCTACTTTCGGAAAATTCTCGGAGTTTATGTTTATGCCGCCGTTTATCAGATAGAAGCTGTTGTTCTTCTCCCATATGCCGTCTTCAAGTATATCTCCACCAAGAATATATATCCCTTCTTTGGTATTTCCGCTTATATCGTTATTTACCATTTTCCCCGCGTCATTCGGGATTGTCCTTATACCGTATTCGCCATTTCCTGTTATTATGCTGTTTGTCACCCGGCATACACCGTAATTGTATATACCGTATCAATCATTTTCTCTTATTTCAGCTCCATCAATAATTAGATCCCCTCCCGCGTTATATACACCATGCTGTTTACTGTATCTTATCTTCACTCCATTCATGTTCACCCTCGCGCCTCCAATCAAGGTTATCCCTCCATACCATAGGGTTTGGTAATACGGGTAACCCCAGTATATACTTTTCCCCGCGTATTCTATCTCGCAATTTTCTATCTCCGATAATCCGTTAATGTTCCCGTTCTCAAAACATATTCCTATCCAGTCTCCGCGTCCCGGCACCGGCTCTGCCGATGTTATCTTTACCGGGTTTGACACGGTCCCTTTTATCTTTAACTCAGGAGGATATGTGTTCATATACCAGGCATGGGAACCCACACCTATCCCGCAGTCCTTCTTTATCCTCATCTCAACGCCTTCTCCTACCTCCATACGGACATTTGTGTCCGCTCGAAAGTATCTCAATTCTATGTTGCCGTTTATGTAATATGGAATACCTGTATCACTGAATTTTATATACCCTTCGCTTATTATTTCTCCCATGACTTCCACCATGTCCGGGCTATTCATACTATATATGTTGTCCAATCTTAATCCGTTTATTGCGGTTACATATATTCTTATTGGATAGTTCCCGTTGTTTGTTATGGTGTTTTTTGTTATCACGGGTTTTGGTGTGCTGTTTAGAAGATATATTCCATAGGCCCCATTGCCGGTTATTGTATTTCCCTCTATCAACGAATTGCTCGTTTCGTAGAGCCTTATCCCGTTTGCACGGCTTTCTCGTATCACGCAGTTTTTTATCCCCGGGGAACTGTTATAGATGTAAATATTTTCATCTGACGAGAAATATTCCCCTCCATATTCAATATCGCAGTTCTCAAGGACAGTCCCATCTCCTGTCAGGGTGTCATAATCCGCTGCACCATCGTCTATTATTATATTTCCCCAGTATCCCCGGACGGGCGTACCGGTATTTGCTGTCCATTTTATCCGTTCAGGTTCCACACTCCCGCCTATCGCTCTCAATATCCCCTTGTTTAAACCGTTCCCCACACGCAGTCCTGTCCCGCTTTCGAATCTTATTATTACACCGGTATCTATAGTTAACTGCACCGCAGCCGCTGTGTCGCCGTAAATCTCTATTGTTGAAGTTACAATATAGGGATTACAACTTGCGGACCAGACTGTATCAAATGAAATTCTACCGGATACATAGGTGGTTTCGCTGTGAACAATGTTTTTAAACATAAAAAGCAGATAGAAAAAAATAAGGCATTCCAATATAAAACATTTCTGGAACGCCTTTTTTATATTTATTTTACTAAATATTCTTAAAAAGCTATTTTCATCCATGTATAACCTTTTATTATTGTTATACTCCGGATTTTACTTCTATCATTTTCTTTTGTCAATAGAAAAATAAAAAATCTATTGGATAAATAAAATTCATCGACAATCGTACACAAATATTATAAAATATAGTTTAAAAAAACAAGGAGGTGTCATTTGAAAAAAACAGTTGTTTCAAGTGTAATTTTAGCCGTATTGCTTTCCTTGTCTATTTATGCCCTTGAGTGGGAAACAAATTTTGAAACGGCCTTATCTCTTGCAAAAAAAACCGGCAAATATATTCTAATGGATTTCAGCGGTTCCGACTGGTGCGGGTGGTGCATCAAATTAGATAAAGAAGTTTTCAGCCAGGAGGACTTTAAACAGTTCGCGGAAAAGAATTTAGTTTGCGTTCTTGTGGATTTTCCGAATGAAAAACCCCAGACAAAAGAAGTTATAGAACAAAATAAGAGGCTTGCTGATAAATATAAAATAAAGGGTTATCCCACAATTATTATTCTGGACCCTGAAGGTGAATTTGCCGGCCAGACCGGGTACCAGAAAGGCGGGGCTAAAAAATATACCGAACATCTCAAAGAAATAATTGAAAGATACAAAAAGAGAACAAAAATATAAAGGGGCGAAATTTCCCCATACTACTGTATAATCATCTCTCTCACCTTTAAGGCCTTGGCATTATCAGGCTCCAGTTTTAAAACTATGTCGAGTTCCTTTACCGCCTCATTCAGCTTGCCTGTCTTAAAGAATGCGTACGCGAGATTAAAATGCGAATCGGCATGATTGGGGTCCGCCAGCAGCGCCTGCTGGTAGCTCTTTATTGCAAGATCCAAATTCCCAATTGTAAAATATATATTGCCGATATTATTAAAAGGCCCGGGGTTATAAGGGTTAATGGCAACCGACATGGCAAGGTTTTGCAGTGCCTTGTCCCAATTTTCCTGTTTTGCGTATAGCGTCCCAAGTTTATAATAAAGCAATGCCTGTGTCGTATCTGTTTTAACAATTTCTTCAAGCTCCTTTATATTGTCACCCACTTCAGGGCTTTTGCTGAAAAATTCTTCCTTTTCCGGAATTTCAAACATTGCCTGGAAAGGTTTGGTAAAAGTTTTTACCATCAAAAACACAAAAAGAATCAAAGGTATATAAACTATTATTTTAAAAACAGGGTATGGAATATTAGGTGTAAATTTTTCTTTATAATCCAGGGCAAGGCCCGTATATATTTTTTCTTCCTGGCAATATAAATTATACATAAGGGCTATCATGCCCGCGTACAGCCAAAACAAAACAGACGAGGAAACAAACCTTAAATCGATACTGGTTAGATTAAAAACCAGATCCCCGGTTATCCCTGAAACAAGCGCGATAGTCAAAAACCTGGATTTTTTTTCGTTGTTCTCTTTTATTAACACAACGCTTAGACGAAAAATCATCCATAAAATAACCAGAAATAAAATTAACCCCGCTGTTCCAAGCTCTGCCCATATCTCTAAAAATTCATTATGCGCATGGCGGACAAAATTCTTATCAACAGGATGCATGGCTAAAAACTCATTTGACCTGAAGTTTGGGAAAACCAGGGGGAAAGACCCAATTCCATGCCCAAAAAGAAAACGGCTCATTGCCATCCTCACCGCTCCCTGCCAGACAAAATACCTCCCTGTAGGACGGGACAATATGTCAAACAAAGCATCCCACTTCCAAAAAATCAGGCCTAAAATACCGACACAAACTAAAGCCACTATGGGAACAACTTTTTCCCAATTTATTATTTTGTCTTTGAAATACCCGTACTTAAAATGTAAATAAATAAAGAGAACGGCCATTGTCAAAAACCCCAGCCACCCTCCTCTTGTTTTTGTAACAACCAAATCAAAAAACAAAAT
Organism: bacterium; assembly: GCA_040754625.1. Classification (NCBI taxonomy): domain Bacteria; species bacterium. Next base: position 4,849 of record JBFMCF010000080.1, read on the forward strand.
AAAAGTAAAAACAGAAAATAAATAAAATACGGGTTTTTTTTCTTCCTGAAATATCATATTTAGTGCCGCCGGGAAAATAAAAATAATATAACCGGCAAAAAGAATGGAATTTCCGAAAGTTGAAAATATCCTGTCCACATCCGTCCCTGCCTTAAAATTATATCCGGCATATTGAAAAAAACCGTATATCCCTGCAAGGAAACCCGTAAAAACAAGAAATATCACCAGATAATCAATTTTTTTTTGGTTTTCCAAATTATTTACAGCGGCAAAAAAAAGAATTATTGGCAGGAACAATTGATATAAATTAACCCACGCGGAACTTTTTGAAGGGGAAAAAAAGAAGGAAATAATGGAATAAAACAAATATATTAAAACCACATAATCAAGCGGCGTACGTACCAGCTTCAGGTCGTTTTCTTCAACTAATTTAATCACCCAAAAGACAAAAATAAACAAAATAACAAAAAAAACACCAAAATCCTTCCACCTGGCCAGATTTAAATTGAAAAGAACACCCAGAAAAAAAATGGCGAGAAAAAAACAAAAATAAATCAGCTTATTAATCAAATCCGGGGATTTAATTTTTTCACTCATAAAATTTATAACTTTTTCTCAAGCCTGTCTTTTAATATCTCTATAAGCTTTTTTGTTTCCATCTGGCCGAGGTTGCCTGATTTTCTCTCACGGACAGACACGCAATTTTTTTCGATTTCCTTATCGCCTATGACCACCATATACGGGACCTTTTCATTCTGCGATTCGCGGATTTTATTACTGACTGTCCCCTCCGCTGAATCAACCTCCACCCTGAAACCCATGCTTAATAATTCTTCTTTCAATTTAAAAGCGTAATCCATATGTTTGTCGGAAATAGGCAGTATTTTTACCTGGACCGGTGAAAGCCACAATGGAAAAGCGCCCCCGTAATGCTCGATTAAAACACCCATGAAACGGTCCAGGGAACCCAGGAGCACACGGTGAATCATTACAGGCTGGTGTTCCTTCCCGTCATTTCCTATATATTTCAGATGGAAACGCTCCGGCAGGGCGAAATCAACCTGTATCGTAGCGCACTGCCATGTCCTGTTTAAAGCGTCACGGAGTTTAATGTCAATCTTTGGGCCGTAAAAAGCCCCGTCGCCTTCGTTAATCTGATAAGGCAGATTCAAATTTTCTAAAGAACTTTTCAACACATTTGTCGCCTGTTCCCAATCCTCATCTTTGCCGATATATTTTCCAGGTTTTGTGCTTATCTCCATCTCAAATTCAGTAAAACCAAAAACATTTAATGTGTATTTTATAAAACCGATGACTCCTTTTATCTCACCCGGCAATTGTTCAGGCATACAGAAAATGTGCGCGTCATCCTGCGTAAAAGCCCTGACACGCAGCAATCCATGAAGTACGCCCGCCTTTTCATGGCGATGAACAGTCCCTAATTCAAAATACCGCAAAGGCATGTCCCTGTAGCTTCTTATATCCGATTTGTAAATGTAAAAATGCCCCGGGCAGTTCATAGGTTTTATGCCGAATTCCTGGTTATCAACATTGAAAAAATACATGTTTTCCTTGTAATAACCGTAATGTCCTGATTTTTTCCATACATCGGATTTCAGGATTTGCGGCCCTATGACCTCCTGATACCCCCTGAGATAATGTTCTTTTCTTTCAAAATCCTCAATTATACGGCGAAGGGTCGCCCCTCTTGGATAATAAAAAACCAGCCCCGCGCCGGCTTCATCAAATATATTGAATAATTTTAATTCACGCCCTAATTTGCGATGGTCGCGTTTTTTTGACTCTTCAACCTGGAACAGATATTCATCCAATTGTTTCTGTGTGGGAAATGAAATCCCGTATATCCGCTGGAGCATTTCATTTTTTTCGTCTCCGTGCCAATAAGCCCCGGCTATGGAAATAAGTTTTACCGCGCCGATTTTACCTGTTGATTTCACATGGGGCCCGCGGCATAAATCCGTAAAATCGCCTTGAGTGTAAAAAGTGGGTTCCTGCCCCTGTTTTTTTATTTCGTCAATCAGTTCAAGTTTAAATGGCCCGTAATTCATCGGATTAATTTTTTTTATTTCTTTAACAAAAGGATAATCCGCCTTGATAATTTCATTCATTTTCTTCTCGATAACTTCCAGATCCTCAGGCAGGAAAGGTTCCTTCTTATAAAAATCATAATAGAAACCATTTTCAATGGCGGGACCTATGGCGAGCTCTACCTCAGGGAAAAGCGATTTTACCGCCTGCGCCATGATATGAGATGTGCTGTGCCAGTAAATTTCTTTTCCTTCTTTGGTATTAAAATCCACGTCAACGACATCCGGGTTGTTTTTATTCAATCTGGGCTCCCTGAATTTTCTCTATACCTTAGGCGGATTACCTGATTCAATTTTCATCAATTATGAATGCCATAATTTGAAAATCGATAATCGAAATTTGACCGCAATCGAGAGTCTTTTAATCGAATCTCGATTTTCGATTCTCGATTGCTCTGTCCGCCAAGGCGGACATGGTGGGCGATACTGGACTTGAACCAGTGACCCCTTGCATGTCAAGCAAGTACTCTAACCACCTGAGCTAATCGCCCGGACCTTATAGATAATTCAGTTATTATAAAACCACATTTGCAATTTGTCAACCAGCATTTTTTTGTGTGTTGGAATGAAGTTAGAGGGCTTTTTCTATTGACTTTATGACAGTATCAATCTCTTCGCCCCGCGTCCACATCCCGAGGCTGTATCTGACTTCTGCCTGCGGTTGAACATCCGGGGAAAATTTTGAAAATATGTCCTTTATCTTCGGGTTAATTTTGCAGGGGGTTTTTTGGAATATCTAATGTATCCAATTTTCGGCTTTTAATCCTTCAAACCTGCTAAAATGCCTGATATTTCCAGTTATAAGCGTATTACATTTAACAAGAGAGGTCGAAGCTATTAATAAATCCGCATCAGTTATCAAATTGTCTATTTTTTTTAAATCATTTTTTAACTCACCAAATTTTCTTAAAATGGCAATATTTGAATGTATAATTTGGACAGTCAACAGAAATTCCTCTATTAATCCGATATTTTTATCCCTATTCCCGGATTTCTCTGCACCATAATATAATTCAGCTACCGTCATAAATGATACAGCAATCTGGTCATTGGTCTTTTTTCTGTTTTCAATAACCTTTCTATTTCCACGCAGTAATTCTATGCAAACATCTGTATCTAATAAAATCATAATACTACCTTTCTTCCTCTTGACCTTGTTGATATAATGTCATCAATAATTTTTTCTGTTGTCCTCTTATCCCTCCATTTTCCGCATAAATTTTCCCAAATTTTAATCTGAAGAACCGGGTGTATAATCTTTTCCAATACCTCATCAATCATTGTCTCTTCTTTTAAGCCCTTTTCTAAAACTACTAAAATCTCATTATTAATACTCCGCCTTTCTAAAACAGACAATGTTTTGATTTTATCTATAACGTCTTCAGGTATATTTCTTATTGTCATGTTTGCCATATTGCCCTCCTTTTGTAACTATTATGGTTACATTATAGTTTCATTTTCGTTCATTGTCAAGCACTAAATTTTAAAAATAGAAGGCAGTATTAAAGCATTTTCTCCATATCTTCGGCAGTTATGGGTTTGCTGAAATAGTAACCCTGGGCTATATTACACCTGAGTAACCTAAGAATTTTCCACTGTTCTTCGGTTTCAACACCCTCGGCAATTGTTTTGATATTTAAAGTATGCGCCATTGCTATAATGGCTGTTACAATTGAAGCGGTATCCGGATCCAATGTAATTTCTCTTATAAATGATATATCAATCTTTAAATTATCAATCGGGAACCTTTTTAAATAAGTCAAAGATGAATAACCTGTTCCGAAATCATCTATTGAAATTGAGATGCCGATATTTTTTAATTCTTTCAGGACGGATTTAGTATATTCAATATCCTCCGTAAAAACGCTTTCTGTTATTTCCAGGGTCAAAAACGACGGAGAAAGGCCGGCTTCATCAATTATACTATTAACCATTTTTGATAAATCCTTTTGTTTGAACTGAATTAAAGACAAATTCACGGAAACTGGAACTATCAAAAGTCCTTTATCCTGCCATTCTTTCACCTGTTTTACCGCAGTTTTTAAAACCCACTCGCCGACTTCTATTATCATCTTTGTTTCTTCAAGCACAGGTATAAATTTACCCGGACAGATCAATCCCAATTCTTTATTATTCCATCTGATAAGGGCTTCCATCCCGGCTATTTTTTTTGTGATAATGTCAAAATAGGGCTGGTAATAGAGCACAAATTCATTATTTTTCAGTGCGTTAAGGAGGTGTTTTTCCAATAGAGTAAATTCCAGCGCTTTTGTATCTATCTCTGGAGTGTAAAATTGATAGTTTTTTCTGCCCTGTTCTTTTGCCTTTAAAAGCGCCAGATCCGCTTTTTTCATTAATTCATTAACGTCTTTTCCGTCATCAGGACAAATTGAAATACCGATACTAATGGTTAAAGCTATCTCTTCGTTATTAATTTTCAGCGGCGTTTCAAAATTTTTCATAATTTTCTCAATAAGAAGAATAATATCTTCAGAACTTATAATATCAATTAATAACACCCCGAACTCATCGTTTCCAAGACGGGCAACAGTATCTCTTTCATAAAGAGAACCGGAAAGTATTTTACCGACTTCTTTTAAAACCATGTTCCCGGTCTCAACCCCAAAACTATCATTTATAAATTTAAACCTGTCAATATCAATAGATAAGAGAGCAATAAATTTTTTGTTATATTCTGCTCTTGTTATACTTTGAGTTATTCTATCAATAAAAAGATTCCTATTAGGCAGGTCTGTGATTGTATCATAATAGGCCAGGTAGTTAAGTCTTTTTTCTATAAGTTTTTGCTGGGTAATATCTTTTGCTATTGAAACAAAATGTGTTATCACTCCCTTATCATCCTTGAGCGGCATTATATTATTATAAACTTCAAAAAGTCTTCCATCCTTTTTTCTGTTTATAATTATTCCGACCCAGGATTTTCCTGAAAGAATGGAATCCCATATTTCTTTATAAAATTCTCTGTTATGTTTATCAGATTTAAAAATTCTCGTATTTTGCCCAATTAGTTCCTCTTTTTTATATCCACTTATATCCTCAACTGCTTTATTTATATATTCAATGTCCCCTGTTTTATTTGTTATAATAACCCAGTCGGTTGTTTGTTCCACAGCAAGCAAGAGTTTTCTCATTTCTTTTTCAGACTGCCTGAGAATAACAATATTGGCTAATGTATTCGCAACTGCCGTTAAAAATTCTTCTTCTATATTGGAATGTTTATGTCCTTCTTTTATATATATATTTACTACACCAAGTATTTTGTTTAAATGTAAAATCGGAACACAATAATGCCCATGAGATTCTATATTTTCATAGGTAACTTCGTGCCGTTCACTAAGTTTATCACTGAATTCTATACTTTTCTCAACAGCCGCTTTCCCACATAAGCATTTGCCAAAAGGGACCTTACTGCATGTTGTCTGTATATACTCAGAAAGTCCATTTTGCGCCTTCATCACTAAGATATCAGGGTCATTTTCAACAAGAAAAATACTGCCGCGGGATTCAAAACTAAGCCAATTGATGGAAAGAATAAGATTTAGTGTATATTTTAAAATTTCTTCAAGGCTTACATCCTTAAGAGAAAACTGTAATATGGAGTTAATGGTAGTCTGGATATCATAGGCTTTTTTAAGCTCTGCAGTCCGTTCATTAACACGTTGTTCAAGGGCATTATTAAGCTGATGTATTTTTTCTTCATCCAATTTACGTTTGGAAATATCACGAATAATAGCGGTAAAAAAAGTTTCCTCTTTTATCTTCCATGCTGACAGGGACAATTCCAACGGAAATACACTATTATTCTTTCTCAAACCTGTTGTCTCTATAGTCCTTCCGATAAGTTTTGATTGTCCTGTAGAAATAAATCTGCTGAGGGCTTTTTGATGAGCCTTCCTGAATTGTTCTGGAATTATAATATCAAGCGGCTTTCCTATCAGCTCATCAGATGAATAACCAAAAATATTTTCTGCAGATTTATTCCATAGAGTTATGTTCCCCTGTGCATCTGCACAGATAATAACATCGGTTGCGCTTGCCGTTACCGAACGAAAACATTCTTCACTTTTTTTAAGAAGTTCTCCCGCCCTGATATTATATAGAGAAGACGCGGCGTATTCCGCAAATAACGATACGATATTAACGTCATCTTCTGTAAATCCACCAGGTTTATTTGAAAGGCCAAACAGACCTACGACTTTTCCTTCAATAAGAAAAGGGGCCATTAAGACATTATCAAGTAATATATGTCCTTCGGGCAGTAAAGATGCCCACTCAGTAGATTGAAAATCATTATAATACTTTGCCCTGCCTGTTTTGGTGACTTCTCCCCTTAATCCGCGGATAGGCATAGGTAAATTTGAGTCAACATTGCAGACACTGCCGCCGGAATTAATAAAAACAACTTCATTTTCATTTTTTAATTTATTATGAAGGGCTATATACCCGCCTGTTGCCCTAATTATTTCCCTGCAATTTTGAAATACAATTTCTGCCGCTTCTTTGAAGTCTTTTGCATTTAGTAAAATTTTTGATGTTCTTAATAAAGTTTCAATTACTCTATCACAATTCTGCTGATTCTCCATAATTTAAATCTCCTTTAAACTTTGTTAAATTCAGTATTTATGTATTATATTGAATAATACTAAATCGGTCAAATTAAAATTCTTTTTAAGACAATATTTTTGTGTAGAAATTTTACATAAAATAGTCGATAATAATTGATTATGAAATGCAAAGTAACCTTTTTACCTGAAAATAAATCCATTGAGGTCCGTAAAGGGACAGACCTTTTGCAGGCGGCAACGGAAACCGGCATTGAAATACTTTCTAACTGCGGCGGGCAGGGAACATGCGGAAGTTGTAAAGTTAAAATACTGAAAGGCAGCCCCAGTGCCGGTGTTTCGCCTCATCTTTCGAAAAAAGAGATTGCCGAAGGCTGGATTCAGGCGTGCCTGGTCCTTATTGAAGAAGACCTTGATGTCTATGTCCCTAAAGAACATCGCATCGCGAAACCTGCTAAAATATCAACCGGATTAAAAACAGCCGCGCGGATTGAAATAGGCAAATGGGAAATAACGCCAAGTATTAAACGGATTAAATTAAAACTTACACCTCCAAGCCTTGATAACAATATCAGTGACCTTACCCGTTTATTCCAGGAATTAAGCCATGAAGGTTACTCTTCTGAAAAGTTATGGTGCGGCCTTGATATAATCAGCAGATTAACAAAAACACTGCGCAGAAAAAATTGGGAAATTACCGTGCTGGTTCTTGAATCTGAACGCGGCTTTGAAATAGTCGATATCCAGCCGGGCGATACTACCTGCCACCGGTTAGGCCTGGCGATTGATATCGGAACGACCTCAGTGGTGGTTTATCTTGTAGATTTATTAACCGGGCATATTATCGGGACCGAATCAGATTACAACAAACAGATAAGCTGCGGGACTGATATTATTTCCAGAATCATTTATACAGAAAGAAAAAACGGATTAGCCGCGCTGCAAAAATTAGTTGTTGATACAATTAACAATCTTGTCGGCAAATTATTAATAAAACACAAGATTCACCGGCGGAACATTGATTGTGTCTCCTGCGGCGGGAATACAACAATGATCCATCTTTTTTTAAAAATAGACCCAAACAATATTCGTATTGATCCTTATATCCCGGCCTTTACAACTACCCCTCTTCTTTCGGCAAAAGACGCCGGGTTAAAAACTAACGCCCATACCTCACTTTACTGCGTGCCGGGCGTATCAAGTTATATCGGCGGAGACATTACCGGAGGGATACTCGCGTCGGGAATGACAAAAAGCGGTAAACTGACGCTGTTTCTCGATGTGGGAACAAACGGTGAAATTGTCTTGGGGAACCACGAATGGCTTGTTTCGGCATCCTGCTCGGCCGGGCCCGCTTTTGAAGGCGCGGGAATAAAATACGGCATGCGCGCCACAAACGGCGCGATCGACCAGGTAAAAATCGACAGAAAAACATTTGAACCGGTCATCACGGTCACAGGTCACGAAAAGGCGATTGGCATTTGCGGCTCAGGGACTATCGACACAATCGCCGAATTGTACCTGGCGGGAATTATAACTCAAAAAGGCAAATTTAACAAAGACGTTAAAACCCAAAGGGTCCGGGAAGGAAAATACGGATGGGAGTATGTCCTGGTCTGGAAAAACGAATCAGGCATAGACAGCGATATTACCATAACTGAACCGGATATTGACAATATCCTGAGGGCCAAAGGCGCGATTTACGCGGGATGTTCCCTTTTGCTGAATGAAATGGGCTATAAACCATCGGACCTGGACAGCTTCCTGATTGCAGGCGGGTTCGGGCATTATTTAAATATAGAAAAAGCGATAATTATCGGGATGCTGCCCGATATAGACCCCGGGAAATACCAGTATCTCGGTAACACGTCGGTCATAGGCGCCTATTTAACCCTTCTCTCCCGTAACATGCAGGAAGAGGCCGCGAAAATCGCGGGAAATGTCACCTACAGGGAACTTTCAGTATCAAACAATTTCATGAACGAATATATGGCAAGCCTGTTTTTACCGCACACAAATATTGAATTGTTTCCCACTGTCCAGGAAATATTGGATGAAATCAGGCACTAAAAAATATCATTTTTTCTTCTCTGTTAACAAATCCAAATCTTTCATAAAACGTTTCGCGTTCCATTCTGAAATATAAAACGGGTATTCGGATTCGGAAGAAATCGCGGTGTATTTATCACCGGTTTTTTCGAAAAGAGATATTGAATATTCTTTCGCGCCTGTAAGAGATATTGAATATGAGGGATTTTTTATATCGCTTTTTTTCTTATCATCAATAAAATCATCACACGTTAAATTTGACAATGTTTTGACAATTTCTTCTATTTCCGCCTCATTTACAGCCTCACCTTTATCCGTGGCCCACTCAGGCCGTAAATCCTTTTTATCTCCGGTTTTATCTTTATTCAAGTCAATGGAAGCCTGGGCGGGCGATTTTACTATCGATAATTTTTTATTGGCTTTGGTTATTGAAACTCCTGTGATTTCCTCGCTTTTAAAAGACAGGACAGTTTTGTCCCTGAGGCCAGACAACGTTTTATCAAATGTATTTGCCAGGTTGCCCTTCGCGTGATAAATTTTGCCGTCATTTTCGACTTTTACGAATGTGAGCCGGTATGAAGAAGCCGGTTTGCCTATCTCGATTTTTCTTAAGATTTCGTCTCCCTTGCAGGCCCAGACCTCAATTTTCTTTTCTTTGTCCAGGTCATAGAGAACATCATTCTTTGATTCGGAAACAAGGTCGGTAACAGCGAGAGAACTTATTTCATCAGCCATCTTCTCCACGAGATCGTTATTCGCCCGGAAATTTCCGGGTTCTATTATCCACTTATCATTTTTTTTCACCAATTTTATTTCCAACCCCGCCTTTTTCAATATGATTTTTGTAATATCTTTTTTGTCCGCCTTTTTCAATTCCAGGAGTGAATAATGGACTTTACCTTTCTGTTTCATCAAAAGATAAGCCGAAAGAAATAATATTACTGCCGCAAGAATTATATATTCTTTTTTTATCTTCATTGTATAATCTCCCGTCATTTTCCGAATATCTGCTGAATGACCCGCTGTCTTGAACGGCGCCTCAAAAAGACCATAAGCCCGGCTATTATAATCAACACGGGCAAACCCGCTATATTAGCGCCCTTAATCAGCACTTTCGAATCAGGTTTAATTTCCTTTAAAGGATTAAAACGCTGGGCTTTACTGCGCATAACGGCATATGCCTCTTTATTATTCAGGTAATCAATAATGTTCATTATAAAATGCGCGTTTGGACCCATGCCTTTTTTATCAAGAATATTATCCAGCAAAATCTCCGATGTTCCTATAACAAATATTTTTCCCGGTTTGCCTTTTTTAATGGTCGCTTCCCCTGCCTGGATACTTGACATGTCAATGCCTTTCGCCTTATTCTTGTCATTTTTCTTGTCTTTTTTATCGTCCCCGCCTTCTTCAGCTTCTTTTTCTGGAATAGGTTTATCGGCAAAATAACTCGGGAAATAACCTTCAAGAATACACGCCATTACCATTTGTTTATATTTATTTTCTCCCTTCGGAGGCTGGATAAACATTGGATTCAAATTAATATCATCCGAAATGTCCCATGATTTTTCTGATGATGAAAATAATTTTTCAGCCTTTAACCCGTATTTTTTTATCTTCTCCTCGTCCAGTTCCACAGGGGAAGACTTAAACATCACAAGCCCCTTTATATTTTTCAAAAAGCTTAACTTTTTATTAATAAATTCATTTTTAATTATCGGGGCGAAATATACCGTCTGTTCCCCGCCGCCAAAGGCCTCGGGGATGCTCTGCTTAAAACAATTTTCATCAAGAACATACGATTTCTTAATGCCGGCGCCGTAATGCTCGAGCAGCTTTTCAAGCCCGGTATTTACAGGCAGATACACTGGATTCTGGAAACCTCCCATTCCGTTAAAACCCTGCCGGGGAACAATTTCATTAAATGAATCAACAAAAACCGCGAGGTTCTTTCCTTTCATTAAATACTGGTCAATCTGGTATAATTCATAATCTGAAAATTTCTCTTTGGCCCCGGCTATTATCAGGGACGGCAGGCCTTCAGGAACACCCGTTTCTTTTAAATTTACCTGTTTTAAAGTATACTCCTCGCTGACCATGCCGTAAAAATTTTTAAGAGACTCTTCCCTGCCCTGGTTCGAAAAAGGCATGTCCATCATGCCGAGTTCACGCGTGCCGTGCCCGGCAAGATAGCCTATTTCTTCATTTACGCTTATGACATTTTCAACTGCCTCATTAATACTTTCTTCAATTTCATCCATTTTCGCGAGCTGATACTGCGTCCCAAAAAGCGGCAGGCGAAAAACATCCAGCAATTTGATGTTTTCTGTTTTATCGCCGTGTTCCACAATAATTCCGATATAACCTTTATCTTTTGAAATTGATTTGCCTGTCCTGTCCCTGAACTCGTCCCACTGGAGGGCCAGGATGCCGTTTTTTTCTGCTTCTTTGCTTTGAGACGGTTCCCGGCTCGGGTCATAATTTACAAATTCCAGCCTGTCAAAGTTTTTTTCATTCAGTTTCCTGGTCATCTCTTCAATCTTTCCCGCTGTTTCAGAAAGCCCCGTTAAATTCATATAAGGGCCCACAACCTGCAGTGAAGAAGACAAAAATAATTTAACCTTTACCTTTTCTTTAAGGTTTAAAAGCGCGCTTATCTTGTTATTCATCTTTTGTATCTTTGAAGTAATCAGGAATTCAAGGCCTTCTGTCGAGGTTATTGTCGGGATTGTTTCTATTATGTTCCCGTGAATCAAAACCAGCCCCATATACGCCTTCTGGAATTTGACCTCGTCCTTTTCGATATTTTGAATCTGGACAGGATAAATGCCATAATTATGGGCGAGGTCCTGGTTAACTTTTGCCTTTTCGTTTTCCTCGCCGGACACGTTGAAAAACTGGTAATTGAAATATTTCCCGCCGTATATGGAATATTCCTGTAAAAGATCCGCGAGATACCGTTCAATATTATTGTAAGGGGCGGACAGTTTCCCGGTAAAAAACACCTTTACGGTCAAAGGCTCGGAAAGCGTGGCGACAACTTTTCTGCTCGGTACCGACAAGGAAAATATTTTATTAGAGGTCAGGTCCCACCTGAAAAACAGTGTCGCGCCTGCCATATTAACAAGGACAACAACTATTAAATAGATTAAGAATTTATAATACTTATTTTTTTGTTTTAATATATTTTCCATCATAAACTCCCTTATTTTTTCCCTTGTATCACAAGATTCGTGCTGTAAAGCATAATAAAACACAAACTTATAAAATACAACAAATCTCTTGAATCGATTATCCCTCTCGAAATGTTATGAAAATGGAAATCAGCCCCTAAAAATTCAAACACGCTCAAAAAATCCCTTGGAAGGAAAAAAAGTATTTTATCCAAAAGCGTCAGGACAAAACAAACCGCCATGCCGATGATAAAGGCAATTATCTGGTTACGGGTAAGCGATGAAGAAAATAACCCTATTGAGGAAAACGCGGCACCAAGCAACACCGCGCCGGTATAGCCGCCGACAACAGGCCCCCAGTCCAGTTCACCGAGAAATGAAATAAAGATACTGTATGAAACAGTCGGCAGGAGCATTATAATAATGAATATCACTGAAGCCATAAATTTCCCGGATATAATATCAAGGGACGATACGGGCATAGTTGACAACAATTCATAAGAACCGATGTTCAATTCCTCGGAAAATAAACGCATGGTAACGGCAGGGATTATAAACGCGAAAGTAAGAGGAAGAAGTTCAAAGAAATTCCTGAGTTCAGCCTGGCGGTACAGAAAAAAAGTGGAAAAGAAAAACCAGCCGGTCAGGACAAGAAAAATAGAAATCACAATATAAGCGATAGGCGATATAAAATAAGCCGCGAATTCCTTTTTAAAAATATTTACCGCATTTTTCATATCAATTCCCCTTCGTTAACTCCCTGAAGATTGTCTCCAGGGTCCTGGTCTGCATATGGTAATCCAAAAGCACCCAGTTGTTTCCTTTAATGACATAATAAATTTCCGGGCGTATATCTTTATCACTTTTGCAGGACAGGTAAAAGTCTACTGCATCGTTTTTGTCATTTAACAGCGACACACCCGTAACACCGGGAATATCTTCAAATATTTTCTTAACAGTTTTGAAATCACTGTTTTGAATAGAAATATTTATAATGTATTCATTGACTGCCGTCTTTTTAAGCTCCTCGGTTGAGCCATCCGCGACAATCCTGCCTTTGTTTATAATAACAATCCTGTCGCACGTGGCTTCCGCCTCGCTCAGGATATGGGTCGATAAAATAATTGTTTTTTTCTTGCCGATTTCCTTGATAATGTCGCGTATTTCAACAATCTGGTTCGGGTCAAGCCCTGATGTAGGTTCATCCAGTACAAGGATTTCCGGGTCATTCATCATCGCGTGGGCAAGCCCTACTCTCTGCTTATACCCTTTTGAAAGATCATGGATGGGTTTATGCATAACTTCACTTATCCCGCAAAGGCCCGCGAGTTCCTTAATGCGGCTGTTTTTTTTGTTTTCTTCAAGCCCGCGGACATTGGCCACAAAACTCAGATAATCAAAAGTAAGCATATCGGGATATAACGGCGCTGATTCCGGCAGGTAACCGATTAATTTTTTAATTTCCAGGGAATTATCGTAAATATTATAATCTTTAACTGCGACGTTCCCCGCGCTCGGTTCAAGGTAACAGGTCAGGATTCTAAGGGTAGTGGTTTTTCCCGCCCCATTCGGGCCGAGCAGACCCAAAATTTCACCTTTCTTGATTTCAAAACTGATATGGTCCACAGCGCAGACATCGCCGTAATATTTTGTCAATCCATCAATCTTTATCATTGGCTTCTCCTGTTAGAACTCCCCTTAATCCCCTCTTTTTACGAAGTGATCGCTTCGCGAAAAAAAAGAGGGGAAACTTCTTCTTCTCTTTTCTCAAAGAGGAGGCCGGGAGGGGTTCATATCATCTTCTCGCATTGTTTTCGGATATTGCAATTTGGATGATAGTATATAAAAAAACAATTAAAATATTATTAAAACAGTATTAAAATTTTTTAATTTAATTTATAATATGGGATATTATACTTCAAAACAGGGGGGGAAATGAAAAAAATTCTTCTGATAGTATTTCTTTTTGTGTTAATTCATCCGTTAAAAGTCAAATCATTTGATTTTCTTGACAGCGGACAAGAGAAGGCCGCAACCCACTCTCAAATAACAGCCAATGTCAAATCGAAGGAAAAAACTTATACAAAAGAAGTGTTATATTATAAAAACGACAAATTTGAACTTCAGGAGGATACATCTGCCGTTCAGACAACAGGACGAGACCCCGCGGCTTCTTCCACTCTTGACGCAGTAAAAACGGCAATGGAAATGTACGCGGCTGACAACGGAACCTATCCCATAAATATTTCCGATGTCAATGCATTAGTAAAAACATTAGAATCTGAATCAGTTTGGCCCACTAATATTAAAACGGACGGTTCTTATGGCAGTCTGATCGCCGCCGCCACTAACCCTGAAGGTGTTCAATTCAAGCTTTATGCCATTGGACAAGACGAAAACCACTGCTACGGATTAGCGCAGGACGGAAGAAAGGCGGGTCCCGGCACCTTATCTGACATTACCAGAATATTAGGCGCGCCCTTCCCCGGAAATGTTCAGGGATCACAAAATAACACTGCAATCCAAAGTGATGCAAAAAAAATAAAATATAAAGATATAAATATTGGTGTATTTAAAACCTCATTAACTTCTGATGAATTAAAAGGTTATTCTCCCAATTCTCTGGTTGTCACTTTTGAGGGAGACAATTTATTTGCGGTTTACGGAGTAAGCGGGAGAAATAAAACACCAGGTGAAACAAAAATATATATGCAACCCACGGAATCGCAGGAATATAAATCCAAATTAGAAGAAATGCAAAATAAACAAAAAACAGTCAAAGAATTAGAAACTAAAGGTATTATATTATTGAACGAATACAATTCTCTTAAAAATTCATCTGAGGAAAAGAAAAAAAAATATGAAAAACAAATGAAGGACAATGATGTTTTATATAATAATGCCATAGTGGAATACGAAAAACTGCAAAATGAATTAAATCAATTGAGGTTTAAACAACCCGTGGCTGCGGCTACGGTTAAACCACAGATAGAATCAATAAATAGAAGTGTTATTCATAATATCTACGGCAGGTTCAAAAAACAGGGAAAAGCCGTTTTAAACATCAATAATCAAACCACAGGAGAAAATATATTAAAAATAGAATTTGAATTGCCTGAAACACCGGGCGGAGACAAAATAATTTTAAATGAATGGGCAAAAGCACAGGAGGTAAATCTGACCCGGATAGGTAACTCAACTCCCGGTGACAGCGTATTTCCTTACATTACCAGGCAAACTTCGAAACGTTTAAACGTCCCGGGACAATCAATTACACAGCCAGGAACATTTGGAAGAAATAGAGAACAAACTCCCGACTTATATTCAGTAACTACCGGCGCGCTGGCAATCCAGGAATCTCTCCAGCTCGACAGAATGACCGCGGCGGCCGAAGGTAAATATAAAGACGAGGTCCCTGTTGAAAATTTAGCAGGGCCCAAGATAAAATCACACCCGTTTGAAGAAATGCTTAATAACCGTTCCCCGAAAATACTGCCTATCGTATCGCTTGTCCCTGAAGAATTTTATTATTTCCATTTCTCAGATATAAACAAGGAAATAGAATTTTCGGATTTACTGGACCAGTGGGGTTCAAGTTTACTTAATACGATGCAGGTTTCATCGCACGACGCCGGGTTGAAAGAAAAATATCTCACCCAGCTCTGCGTAAAAATTTCTGTCCTGACAAGATTGTTCGGGGATAAGGTTATAGACGACCTGGCAATCGTGGGCAACGACCCGTTTATTCACGAGGGAACAGACATATCAATCATTTTTACTGTCAAAAATAAAACACTGTTTGACGCGCAGATGTCCGGATATTTCGCTGACGCAAAAGAAAAGTTTAAAGATTTAAAAGAAACTGACATACCCTATGGACAATACGCGGTTCATTCATTAACAACCGGCGACAAAACAGTATCATCTTTTTCCTGTTACCTGGGTGATTTTAAAGTATATTCAAATTCAAAAGCCGCTTTAGAAAAAATAATTGATACTTATGATAAAAAACATCCCTCGCTCGCTGACGCCAAAGATTTTCTGTATATGCGGACAATCTTCCCTGAAGATAAATCACAGGAAGACGCATTTCTGTATCTTCCGGAAACTTTTATCCGGAAATTAGTCGGGCCGAAATGGAAAATAGCGCGGCAGAGAAGAATCAGGTGTAATACAACGTTACGGATGATAAATAACGTTATCACAATGTATTACATGGAAAAAAACACGGAACCGCCCGTATTGGAAAAACTGCTGGAAGAATATTATTTAGGCCCCGGTTACCTTGTCTGTCCCGACGGAGGAAGCTATTCAATAAATCCAAAAACAATGGAACCCTCATGCTCCGTTCACGGCAGGCTACGTTATCTTACCCCGATAGCAGAAATGCCTTTGACTCTTGTGTCAAAAAAAGAACAGGCAGAATATGAAAGGTTTGTTAATCAATATAATAGTTACTGGTCCGGGTTTTTTGACCCTGTCGGCATAAGGGCAAAATTCGATGATAAAACAATAAAAGTTGAAACATGTATTTTACCGTTAATCGAAAATTCTATTTATAATGATTTCAAAGATTTCGCGGGCGGGGACCCTGTCTCAATATCCCTGCCAACCGCGCCCGGCACAATTTTGCAATTTTTATTAAAAATAAATTTAAAAGAAAAAGGCACAGATAGATTTACGCAGGAGTTAGTAGGTAAAACATCTTTTACAATTGAAGAATTTATGAAAATTCTTGGAGATAACCTGAGCATTAATTTCATGGATAATGAAATGATGTTTTCATTGGACTTATCCAAAGGCGGGCCTCTTTTTGGCGGGCTTGGAAGAAGGGGATTCGAAGTGATGCCAATCAGCTTCGCTTTGTCATCACTGAACCTGCCCACCTATATGACGATTTCAGTGAAAGACGAGAAAGAAGCGCAGCGTTTTATAGATGAACTGATTAATTCCTTCACCCAGGAAAACAGGGCAAGAAAAAACGAATGGATAAGCGTAAATAATTATGAAGTTGCTCCTGAATATAAAGGACACAAAATAGAAACGCTTGATCTTGACCTGTTAATAGTTAACCTCAGGCTCCATTTTATGGTTTATAAAAACCACTTAATCATTGCCAATCAATTGGATGTATTAACAAAACTTATCGATAATCCAAAAGATGTTACCAAAGCGGAGACAAATGTTTTACTTAACATTCGCGGCGATTCATTTAATAAAATTGCCGATACGGTTAAACTTGGATGGCAGGAACGTATGCGGCAGGTCTGCCTTAACAATCTTGGCTCGATTTATGTTCTGCATAAATACCGGAACGTGCCTTTTGACAAAATAAACGACGCTTCAATGCTCGTAAACGGCTATTTCCCGTTCTGTCCTTCAAACGGCGAGCATAAATATGATAAAAACAGGGATGCTGTTTATTGCACCGTTCACGGGGATTTAATCTCCCCGAAACAGCCTTTTGGATTTGACTTAAATGTCCAGTTGAACAAGTTTGTCAACAGCATAAACAGGACAGAAACCTCGCTTAAATTTACTCCGGAAGGGATTATGACAAGCGTGGTGATTGAAAAAGGCGGGAAATAAAATGACAGGCGGCGAAATGCCCGGAATTTATCTCTTTTAATCCTGGCTCTTTTTCCAGGCATAAATTTTCCGCTCTTGGGCACCGCGGCTGGAAACGGCAGCCAGGCGGCAGGTCAACCGGCGAGGGAATATCGCCCTTCAAGGGCTTTCGCTCACTCCCGGTTTCTTTAAACGCTTTGGGTATCGCGGACAACAAACTTTGCGTGTAAGGATGCAGCGGATTCTGGTACAATTCCTTATTTCCCGCGAGTTCGACTATTTTGCCCAGATACATCACTGCCACCCTGTCGCACATGAATTCAATTACCCTTAAATCATGCGAAATAAAAAGATATGTCAAATTAAACTCTTCTCTCAAATCCTTAAAAAGATTAATGACCTGCGCCTGGATTGAAACATCCAGCGATGACACAGGCTCATCCGCGACAAGAAACTCAGGTTCAACCGACAACGCGCGGGCAAGAGCGATTCTTTGACGCTGGCCCCCGCTGAATTCATGAGGATAACGGGCCTTTATGTCTCTGCTCAAACCGACCAGCCCAAGCAGCGAGTTTATTTTATCCTCTCTTTCATTTTTGTTTTTTGCCAGGTTATGCAGATATATCCCCTCCCCGACAATTGACGCGATTGTCATTCTTGGATTCAGGGAACTAAACGGGTCCTGGAAAATAATCTGCAGTTTTTTACGCCACGCCCTGTCTTTTTTTCGCGCGATATCCTCCCCCTCAAAAATAATGTTTCCGCCTGTAGGAGGATAAAGCCCCGCGACCAGTCTCGCGACAGTCGATTTCCCGCATCCCGATTCGCCGACCAGCCCCAGGGTCTCTCCCCTTTCTATGGAAAAAGAAATATCATCAACGGCCTTCACTTCCCTCGCCGCCTCTTTCCATATCCCGGTCTTCAGAGGAAAATATTTTTTTAAATTTTTGACTTCTAAAATTGTATTCATTTTAAATTAATATATCATGGTTTATCAATTTTACCAGTAAATAAGAAGTCCATATTTGCTGGTATTATATAGGTTTTACAAAATCATATCAACATTTTTGTCGATATTTCTTGACTAACAGAAAATATAGGGCTAAAATTTTAGTAATTTATATAAAGTTTCTGACCCGCAGGCAGGTAATCAGGAAGTTCGTTTATTAATTGTTGAACTGAAACCGCTTCGCGGTAGCCAAAACAGACAGTTAATCCACCGGTTTACCTGCCACAACAACAAACCTTTCACATTCCTCTTGTCATAACAGTTCTCTCGGACTAAAATTCCTCCGGTGCGTAAAAGTAATTTACGCAAACAAAAAGGTATGTACCATGCAATACATACCAAAGGAGGAATTTTATGGGAGAACTTAGAGAACGGATGAAGATGGATCTCGCTCTGCGTAGATTCAGTGAAAAGACACAAAGTACATATCTTGCCCAGGTCAGAAACATCTCTGCATACTTCAACAAATCCCCGGATAAACTTTCGCGAGACGAGGTCAGGCAATACCTGCATTATCTCATCGAAGAAAAAAATTATTCGTCATCGCATGTCAATCAATGTTACAGCGCGTTAAAATTTCTCTTTGAGGTTACTCTGCAGTCAGAGTGGTTCCTGGATAAAATTCCGCGCGCGAAGAAAGCAAAAAAATTACCCGCGGTTCTTGATAAAGAAGAAGTCCTGCGTTTGTTTAAAGTCACAACAAATATAAAACACAAAGCAATACTTATGCTCATATATTCGGCAGGCCTGCGTGTCAGTGAAGCTGCTAAGTTGAAGGTTTCCGATATCGACAGTAAACGCATGATGATTTTTATCAGATCAGGCAAAGGAGGCAGAGACCGGTACACAACTTTATCCAAAACCGCTCTGGACATGCTTAGAAGATATTTTTGCGAGGAGCGTCCTGAAAAAATACCTCCGGAATTATTAACAAGCGAATGGCTTTTTACCGGAGAAACTCCGTGGTCACCAATAACCGCAAGGTCAATACAGTTTATATTCAAGGAATCGCTCAAGCGCGCCGGAATATTAAAGCCCGCAACAGTTCACACCCTCAGGCACAGTTTCGCGACTCATCTTCTTGAAGCAAAAACCGACCTTCCAACTATCCAGTGGCTGATGGGCCACAAATATATCAGGACAACCGCAAATTATACTCATGTGACTCAAAAACATCTTTCCACAATAAAAAGCCCGCTCGATTTCCCCAAAAAACGCAAATATACAAAAAAATCTGTTTAAGCAAAATAATGCGTTCCAGTCAAATTGAAGCAGCCGACATCTTTCGTAAATACGGAGATTCTTACAGACAAACGCATGACTTGCCGCTGTATCAGCTCCGCGCCATGCGCTCGATAGAGATCTGCCGGACCAAGGAACTAGGCGGGCATATTGATAAATGCGATTCCTGCGGTGAAGAAAAGATATCCTACAACTCATGCAGGAACCGCCACTGTCCCAAATGCCAGTTCCTTAAAAAAGAAAAATGGATTACAGCAAGAAAA
>JBFMCF010000081.1 GCA_040754625.1 bacterium
TATTCAAGAGGGTGGTCTGCACTACATTCACTTTTTTTTAATCCGCTATTGATTTATCAAGCTTTTTTAGATTTCCTTTAGCTAAAAAATATCATTCCCAATATCACACTGCGGAACTTGGGCTAATTCTATGCTATATTTATCAATAACGCCTCCGGGAATGTCCGGGAAATTGCAAAAAGGTGCATCAATCGGGTATTCAAAAGTAAAACCACGCAGTGCATCTTCGTAATAAGCATTGCCTATCGCTGGCGGCTCAGATCGAGGCAGATATCCCTTTCTTGTAATAAATTTAAAATCCATAATAAAGTCTTTTAGTTCACTTATAAGTATTGAATCAGCTGGTTCCGCGGCAATAACATAAGTATAACCATTATGTTTTGTAATATACCGCAGAATATAATGACCTTTTATTATTTGAGATTGGGGTATACCAAAATGCTGTTCTCATAACCAGAAACAGGTCTTTTCTCATGAATTTCAATGTATTTTTCTCCATCGATTAACGGGATATCTGTTTTTTTATTATATATTCTGGGGGTGCGTTTTTATAATCTATGCCCACATCTTTGGGTATTATAGAAACTTCAATTCTTAGCTGGTCCTGATTGGGTATATACCATGAGGCATCTAAATCTTTGCTGTCATATGATTCGAAATAATAGGCATCTCCCCGTGTACCGGCACATGCATACCAATCTTTTGGATACTTAACTATAAAACCCCAATAGTTGTTTTGATAAATTGATTTTTGCTCTGATTTCACACTGCCATGCAGACTTAAGACAATAAACAGGAAGCTTAAATATGTGTATAATTTTAAAGAGACAAAAAATTGCCAAACTTTTTTTATTTTAATCTTAAGACATTTAAATTCAAAAAACCTAATTCGTAGGGGCGGGGTTTCCCCACCCTCTTGTATTATCATTCTATTTGTTTTCATTTCTGATGATATATACATATCGTCACAAGATATGCTCCGGATTGGGAATAATTATAATCCCTTAGTCTAATCTACTGCCTGTGATGAATATCGGGATTGTATTTGTTGGTCATGGGGAAATTTTTAGCTATAAATCACAAATGCTTAACTAAATAATCCGCGTCATCCAATAAAATCTTTGCTCCTTTTTCAGTTATATGTTTCCCTTTCTGGGCTTCAATTTCATTCTTGAAAGCGCCTAAAATATTCTCAATTGTGTTGGTATCACCTTTATCCATTGCCTGCACCGCCGTTTCCAGCTTCTTCAATAAGCTGTTTTTTATTCCTTCGTTATCAATTTCTTCTAATTGAAAAAGAATTTCCACATCCTCTTTCATGGAAGTTAGAGTTATAATATGTTCTACCTTGGATGTCTCAGGCGAAGTCGTAATTGTAATAGGATAATCTGCTATAGCTCCTTCCCGTGTAATACCGGTAAATACAGCATCCACTTCTTCCAATTTCTCTCCGGCAAGTTTAGGAAGGATTATACCAATGTACAAGGTATATGGTCCAACTCCTGTACCATAAGTCTGCAATGAATAATTCCCTTCTTCTATGTCAACAGTTAATTGTTTTCCCGGATCAGTAATCCTTTCATCAACTGCATCTCCTGCACCATAGAATCCATTTAGACCATCATTCACAATAGTTTTTGTAATAGGATCAAAACCTAATCTTTTACCCTGCGGGTCAGTCAATAAAAGTTCTACGGGACATTGAACAAAAACTCCCATTTGACCTTTTTCTGGAGTCTTATGAGTAAATCGTCTGAATCCCCCTGTTCCCACAGTATCAAATATAGTATCAAATTGATTATCATATGCTGTTAAAGTAACATTTGTGGTTGATGATGGATCATTAATTTTATATGTATCGGTTGTTTTCCCTTTTACTGTTACAAAATGAGTTTTTTTAATATTTCTTGGAACTTTTAAAATTACAGGATTATTATCTTTCAAGTCACTATCTAATGTATCAAAACTTGCACCCACATGATTATATATAACCTGGTCACTTGAATATGTTGCTACTTTCGTCCAATCTATATATCCTCCCGGATAATATCCTTTATTTCCATTTAACCAGTTATTCATATTTTTCGGATTAACCTCTTCTCCCTCTGCATCATACGCTATTCCGTATGACCTTACAACCATAACTAAATCAGTCAACGCGCAGCCCAATCTACTGATTGTAGTATCTGTGCTGTCATAAATTTCATTGGCCCATCCTGTGGAATCAGAACCGTTCCAGCTCGTTGAATCAAGCTGGCTGTAATAAGGAACTGCCAGGTTTATCTCTCCTTCTCCGATGTTTATTGCCCATTCCTTGGTAAGTCTTACCCAGCCTGTCCCGCATGACGGCATCCCGTTACTGCAATAAATTACTTTAACTTTATAATTATGTCCGCCTCCTGTTGGATAAAAATGCCTGCGGGTATAGGTAGTATCAGCATCCGGCCACCATTCTTCATGTTTCACAACATCGTCTTCATAATAATAATACGCAATCGCATAACCATTTATTTTTAATGTATTTGGAAAACACAAATTCGTTCCAACCAGGACAGTTGTATCAGGATGGGTAACTATAAGCTTTTTGTCTGATGTAGTCTCCGTCTGCATGGGGCCGACATAAGTTGAATTTCCCCCGCATTCATCAGAACTTGAATAAAAACTTTGAATGCTTAAACTATCCCTGCCGGAACTTTGATTATGGCACCTGCGGCATACATCTATATCCTCTGTCCAATTCGCTCCACAATTGGCCGGGGGGCTCATATTTTCTATCTTTTCACCGGCCTCCGCATAACTTGCACCAATAAAAATAAACAGTAAGAAAAATAAAATATTTTTTGAGAATAAGTCTTTTATCTCAGACATTTTTATCTCCTCCATGTTTAATTAAGAGCATATAACAAAATTATGTTCGTCACGAAAACGTGCATTTTAGAGCAAGACAAGGAGGATGAGCAAAAAGCGCGGAGACATAGCCAGAGCGCTAGGTTGAGCACTTTTTGTGAAATCCGACGCAGTCCGCAGCCCAAAATGTTCGTTTTGTAGTAGAAGATAATTCTGTTATATGCTCTAAGTTCCCTCTTATTTAATTCAGCAGCCGGGGAGTTTTTCCGACTGCTCATCCTGAGCCTGTCCGCCTTGGGCGGACGAAGCCGAAGGATCTCTGTCCATTTTTTTAGACCCTTCGTCGTCCGCCTCAGGCGGACACCTCAGGGTGAGTGGTCGAAACACCCGCCCCCGCGCTTTAATTGTATTGCTTTTCTGGGAATAGTCAAGAAAAAAAATAGACAAATATATTTCACAACTGCTTGAAGATTATAAACTTTCTCCCGCAATGGTCGCGGTTGAACTTAACGGGAAAATCGTCAAACGGGAAAATTTCAACCGATCCCCGCTGCGAAACTGAGACAAAATAGAGGTTGTTAAAATGATGGGCGGCGGGTAATAATAAAGGGTGCAGGGTTTTGGGTCAAGGCGCGGGACATTGGCCCTATAACCTGCACCTTTTTAATAACTATTGATTAACGGTGACCTTGGCGTCTTCAATAATCACGTCATATTTATAACCGGAACCGTAATCCTTATTTGTAACAACCGTCCCTGTAACAGTTACTTTGTCATTGACCTGCGCCACGCCTTCTGTCGTTATTGTAATGTCGTTTGTTCCCTGGCTGCCTGTTCCATCCTGCAAATGTATCCAGTTTTTCCCCATTATAGACAAATTAACTTTCGCTACTTTCCCGTTTAAAGTAACACTTTTACCGTTAAGCTCGTCTTTCCTGGCAAAAACATCAGCGACAGTAAAATTCCCCTCAGACGGGACAGAAGCTTCGTGGCTAACCGCCTCATGGGCGGCTTCTTTTGACTCTGCTTCACCGGCTTTTTTTTCTCCACCCTTGCACCCGATTAACAATACTACTGCGAAAACCACACTCAACAATGCTTTTACTGCTTTCATGAAATCAACTCCTTTTAAATATTTGAAAATTTTAAAGTATTATATCATATTTTGAAAAAAAGTGAAGGAAAAAATATTTCATAAAAAATCTGACGGGATTACACTTTTGAAAGGTCGGGATTGTAGCTGTCTAACACTCTCTTGAGGCAGGGAAGTCTTTGTTAATTTCTTTTTATATCATAATTAAATTATCTTGACAATAATACAAATAATGTTAAAATTTATTTTAATGAGATTAAACGATAAAGAAAAACAGCTTTTTAGTGAAAAGTTTATGGATTTAGGTAATTTAGCTATTGCCGCTCTAATTTTTGGACAGTTTGTCTCAAATATTTCCATAAACTTTTTTCTCATCATTTTTGCTTTACTTTTTTATGGTTTATGTCTCACAATAAGCCATCTATTACAAAAGGAGTAATAAATATGTCTAATATAATTTTTTTATTTATAGGTTTAATGGTTATTTTATTGATTTTCGTTGGCCCCACAATTTACGAAAATTGGAAAAAAGACCACACTAAGCCTCTTAAATAAATTATACCCCAAAGTAATTGATTTGCGGGGATTAAGAAACCCCGAAGGGGTATAATATCATAGCGATGGGTGAAGCCCATCGATGAATTTAACAATAAACCCGAAGCCCTGGGAGGATTAGGGGAGGATTAGGGGACGTTCATCAAAGTATGATTCCTGAGAAGTAACTCTTGATTTAGAAATTATACTATGCTATAAAGAGTCATGTATAAAAAAACTTCTCCCCAACAAAAATTATTCGGTATAGACATGCAGTTATCCTCTTCATTGCGCAATCGCCTTATTTCATCATGGGCTCATCTGTTCAAGCATGAAATCCTTCCCATACTGTTTAAGAATGAAGACCAGTATGCGATGCTGTACGGCAATACGGGACGTCCCAACTTCAGCGTTGCACGCATGTTAGGGCTGTGTCTACTGCAAGAGTTTAACACCTTGAGCGATCAACAAGCCCTAGACACATTCAGCTTCGATATCCGGTGGCGATACGCGTTGGATATTAACGACGATGAGGATTATCTATCGCGCCGTTCACTGGTCGAGTTCCGTAGAAGACTGGCCGCCAAAGACCCGGAGATGAAGCTGATCCGCAATGTCTTCGATAACATCAGTTGGGGAGATAGGGGACGGTGGTGCTGACTGTGCATTGCATCACTCCACCTAAAAACCACTTCCACTACCAATTTTCTATATCGCTTTACGCCAAGCACTCTCTGCACCAACGTTCTATTCTATATCTTTTCAAAATCAGCCCTTTTAACCCTTTATTGTTATATGTTTAGGTTAATATTCATACTGTACTCTTTTTCTTCTGAAAATCAACTTTTTATTGTAAATTATATTTGTAATAGGATGTTATTTCTGTGATAAAATTAAGCGATTATTCAAGGCTTGGTTAATAACCAATAAAAATGTAACTCAGTCTGGCCTGTCCAAAAAATGAAACCTGACAATGAAACTTGACAATGTAGTTACATTGTGGTAACATTTCAATAGAAGAAAAAAAGGAACTTTGATGCACATTCATAGTTTTGACTGGGATGAGAAAAATGAAAATCATATAGCCGAACACGGGGTTGCTATTTTTGAGGTTGAGGAAACAATTCTATACAGTAAACCTTTCTATCAGAGAGGCAGAGAAGATAAATATATTGCTTATGGCGTTACGGAAGAAGGAAGATATCTTTTTATAGTTTTTGTTATTAAGGGCAGCGGCCGGATCAGGGTGATTAGCGCCAGGGATATGGCTGAGAAAGAAAAACGTTATTACAAAAAGAGAAAGGGAATAAAGTAAAATGAAAAAGATACCTAAATTTAAAACCGAAGAAGAGGAAGCGCGTTTTTGGGATACCCATAGCCCGCTTGATTATCCACGTGAATTTGTAGATGTGAAAGAGCCTTTTGAATTTGCTCCCGGTCTCTTAAAAAAAGCCGCTGAAAGGCGCGAAGATAGAAAACGTTCTCTTACTTTAAGAATGGGCCAGCGGCAAATTGATTTAGCTAAAGTTATTGCTAAATACAGAGGGCTTGGTTACCAGACTCTGATGAGAATATGGGTGATTGAAGGAATCCGCCAGGAGATTAAAACGCATCCGGAAATAGGAAAACTTCTTGCTGTAAAATAGGCGGCTGAGTACGGCGGGCGGGCGGTGGAAACTAAGACCGCCTTAACTAAAAGGAAGCAGGTCAGATTTCAGGATTTCAGAGGGATTTCAGGGACGTTCACTAATCTATCCTTGCTTGTCTCGGCATCCCTAAATGTTATACTTTTTTTAACCTTATGTCATTATGTCAATTAAATAATACTTTGATTTCTGAGAAGTAAGTGCATATTTTCAATCGGTCGAATTATTAAAACTGTAAAGCAACTGTTGTTTGTAGAAAAAATGACATCTTACTCAAACCGATCCGGAATATTTTCAGACGACCAAAAATAGATGATAAAAAGCCTTGTAATGGTCCTTCCAGGGCTGTTTGGGCCTTGGCCCACCTTTTTATGTTACAAGCTATCAGTTTGCAGGCTACCGCAAAGCATACTTTCCTGAGTTTCCCACTTTTGAAGATAAAAAATAAAGATGTTGATTTGAGGCGGTTTTTCGTGTAAAAAAGTAGGGTGAAACCGCACTACCTAAAAATAAGGAGGGTGAAAACCCATTCTGGAAGCACAGCTATTCAAGTTGGTTTTTATAAGGGGAAAAGATTTAA
This sequence comes from bacterium, assembly GCA_040754625.1. NCBI lineage: Bacteria > bacterium. The sequence goes on from JBFMCF010000081.1 coordinate 6,701, forward strand.
GTTAGCAAAACACATCGGTTCTTCTAAAGAAGAAGGGAAGATATGTGAATTAATCCGCATTGCGGAGGAATATGTCCATTTCCACAATCCCCAATTAGAATTTAATTTTAATCCACAATCAGAAGAGATTCTTTTTAAACGCGGCATAAAAATTACGGAAAGTTATCTCTGGGAGGCTTACGAATATTTAAATCAAGTATACAGAAAAATTGGGTTTAATAAAATTGACAATTCCGTCCTCAAAGATTTTGCAATTATCCGTGTTTTAGAACCTGCTTCAAAGTCAAAGTCCATAGAGCTTCTCCAAAAATACTTTGGCATCAGGCTTAAAAAGACAACAGCATTCAGAGAGCTTTTGAAATTACAATGCTTGAAAGAAAATGTGGAAGATATTGCCGTAAAATATGCAAAAGAGAATCTTGGATTTGATTTTACGCTTGTTTTTTATGATGTTACAACCCTTTATTTTGAAACTCATACCGAAGACGATTTTCGGAAAACAGGTTTTTCAAAAGACAATAAAATAAATCAGCCTCAGATATTAATCGGCCTTGTTGTTAATGAAGCTGGGTTTCCTATTTATTACGATATTTTTAAAGGAAATACTGTTTTATACGAATACTCGACAAAACGGGCCAAGAAGGATAAATCTGACAATGATAAACAATTAAAAAAGGCTGAATATTACTTAAAAAATCCATCAAAGGCTATGAAACGATCGAAATTTTTGACAAGTGCGGACAAAAATGCTTTTAAGCTGAATGAAACAATTATTGAAAAGCACCGACTGCTTGAAGGAATTAAAGGCTATAAAACCAACATTGAAAATTTAAGCTGGGAGCTTTTGATTGAAAGGTATAAAGATTTATGGAAAATTGAGCAATCATTCAGAATAGCCAAAACCGATTTAGAGGCAAGGCCGATTTATCATCGAAAAAAAAGTTCTATTGAATATCACATTCTTATTGTATTCGTAGCACTTTGTATGACCAGAGTAATTGAGATGGAAAAAGGAAAATCTATAAGGAAGGTAGTGGATGAATTAAAGGACAAATGGACAATTACTCTGAAAGACGAAATATCGGGCAATTCTTTGAAATTACTCCTTGATAAAAAACCGCACTAATTGGGAAACTCAGGACAGATTGTATGCGAAGATTATTGGTTCTGGCCGAAGTTGTAGTAGGAAACAACGTTATTTGATTTATAATTCATCAGGGTTAATCAACTTCTTTTAAATAAATGTTTCAATTTTTCTCTAAAAGTATCTTTCTTAATATGCTTTTCAACTTCATTAAACAATTCAGTAATATTATTTTCTGGGCCAGAATATTTAAATGGAACTTTTGGATTATAAAGTTTCGCATAATTTATAATTGCTTCTTCCAACTTTTCTAATTGCGTTATTTCTTTAGTTATTTCTATTTTTGTACCATATTTTTTATCCCAGCTCAAAATTATTGGATATCCTCTAACATCCCAGCCTTCATATAGTCCTTCTTCAATATCAATTTGCTCATAAAAATTTAACTCTTTTGAATTAACCAACATTGCAATTGACATTTCATCCTTGGTTAAGATAAATATGGGATATTCTGGTTTCATTATTACCATCCTTTCTGCCATGGACGATGCCATTTTAATGATCCGCCATCGGGTATTTCCCCTGTATTAGGATCAATAATTCTTCTATGGTAATGAGGTAATTCACCACTAGGATTTCCTGTACGATTCCCAAATGGCGCAATACGAATATTTTTGCCGATAGTAATCTCAAAACCAGTTACATATCCCAATCCTGCTCCGAAAGACCCCCAAAAAATCGGATCTTCATATAGAGGAACTGGCTTAGAATTACCATATTTTTCGACGTCTTCAGCAGTCAATTCACTCCATTTCTTCTGGAATGGGTATTTTTTATCTTTACACCACCCCCACGGATCCACAAAATTCACTGCATTATTTCCACAATACGCGTAAAAGTTTATCCCGCCCAAAAACCCAATCGGATCCGGTTCCAAGAATCTCCCCACCTTCGAATCATAATATCTCGCCCTGTTTATCTATCATAGATCACTTTTCATAATCAATCCTTTTAACCCTTTATTGTTATATGTTTAGGTTAATATTCATACTATACTCTTTTCCTTTAAAAAATCAACTTTTTATTGTAAATTTTATTTGTAATTTTCCCCTGGGATGGTATTTCTGAATAGCGGCCTTTAAATCCTCCGGGACTACGCGGGTATAAATCTCCGTTGTCGTTATGCGGGTATGTCCAAGCAACATTTGGATCATTTTTAAATCACTGCTGTTTTGTAATAGATGAGTGGCGCATGAATGCCTCAGGCTGTGCGGTGTTATTTTTTTAGCCATACGCATTTTGCCTCGTTTCTATACTCGTAACAGAAATTATTTTCGTTCCATCATCAATTTCATAGAATAATCGATAGTCACCTATGCGGTATCGC
>JBFMCF010000082.1 GCA_040754625.1 bacterium
TATTCCCTTTTTTTATGGCTTTTGCTTCGGTTTTTTTTGCTGTTGTCTTTAAGATTTATTATTCACTTGATTCCTCGCAGGCTAAAGCCTGCGCCTACCTGATTTCCACCGGTAACTGACCGGTTACGTAAAATGTAAATCGTTAAACGTAAAAAGCAAGATATTCAATAGTTTGAATTTCGTTTTACGATATACTCCGGATCAAATGATCTTAACTGGCCAATAATCTCAATAACCGGAGGCTGTCCGGCTGCTGACGGGGTAATTACATATCCATAAGTAAGAAGTGAACCCAATATCGGATTTAACACTCTTGAAATACGGCCTATATCTTTCATCGCGATTGTTATAATATTTTTTTTCCGGTTTTTGATGGTAAAATCAATTAATCGCGCGAGGTCATCCCTGGAATTTGCCGTTACCGCGATTTTCACAATATCCGCCCCGCCTTTTTTGCCTTTCTTAAGGATTTTTTCAATTTTGGAATTTGGCGGCGTGTTTTTAAAATTATGATATGAACCAATAACAATCTTCTTTTTTGAATGCAAAAAAGAAGGCGCTTTTTTAAACAAACCTGAATTTATTTCGATATCTGCACAATCAACATATTGAGCAATATTTTTTAATATCTCAAACCTGGCTTTATCAGAAATTACCTTTTCCCCGCCCTCTTTTTTGCCCCTTATTGTGGCAATTATCGGGTTAGGAATGGATTCGTCCAATTTTTTTACCACGGAGATTATATAGTCAAGAGAAACATCTTTAAATCTATCAATGCGTATCTCGACAATATCTATTTTCTTGAATATATTATCCTTTATTTTACCTGAATTTACTTCTGAATCATTTATAGTTCCGACAACAATCGGGACGCGGCCTAGTATTATTTTACCGATTTTAAGATTGGGCATGATTATATTATAAACAATGATACTTCAAACGGTGTTACCACATTCTTAAGCATTTGGATCGTTTCCCCGACGCCGGCAAAACGATCACTAACTACTTTATTTTTTTTGCTATCGCAAAAATTAGTGGTGCCGGGGGCCGGAATCGAACCGGCACAACAGTCGCCCATCGGTGGATTTTAAGTCCACTGCGTCTACCAGTTCCGCCACCCCGGCAACCAACTATCAATTTTTTAATTTTTTAAATCAATTGGAGTATTATAACACTAATGAAAAATTTTTTCTAATGTTTTTTTATTTCGTTAGTAAAAACTTATAACCCATTGATAACATTGACTTTTTCGGGCAGGCATTACAAAAAATATTTTTTGATTTCAAACAAAATTCACTAATTTCATCACCTTAGAATTGCTGTTAATTTAGCGTTCTTTCCTTCTTTATATCTTCCACACATACCCCTTCTTTTTTCTTCAAAAACTCAAAATTGTGCCCAAATTGTGCCCGTGAAATCAAATTTTCCTTCTCATGGTGCAATATTACAACCTTTTCAGATGCACTTTTCAGATCTTCTTCGTTGACTATGTTATACCTGTCAAAAACCGCCCTTGTTTTATGCCCTGAAATCTTCATCGCCACTTTTTCCGGTACCCCAGCCCGGATCATATTCCGGATCGCCGTTCTCCGAAGATCATGGAATAATTTCCCGTTAATTCCAGCTTTATCACATGCCTTTTCCCATGATATACGGAAATCTATAATCTTTCTGCCATTGTTAAAAAATACATAAGGGCATTGGGGATAAAAATCATCTTTTACACTTTTCTGATCCAAAATCATTTTATAAAGCGTATCATCCAAAAATATTATTCTTGCTTCATTATTCTTTGTTGATCCTGCATCAAGAATTATTTTTCTTCCCGTAAGATCAACCTGTTTCCATTCAAGAGATAAGATTTCCTCTCTTCTCATTGCCGTATGATAAGCTATTGTCAAAACCGGTTTTAAATACCCTGGTAAATTATCTTTTAATTTTAGATATTCATTATGTTCAAGATATCCTGTTCTTATATTATTTTCTTTAAGCATTGGAACATAAGGGACATGATTTATCTTCGGAGGGGTATGCCGGGACGCAAGAGAAAACATCCGTTTTAACGCAGATAGCTCTCTATTAATCGTTCCGTTAGAGGAACCTTTTTCCTGCCGGTTAAGAATATAAATTTTTACATGATATGTGGTTATCTCATTTACCCGGAAATCCTTAAAATATTCTCTAAGATGTTTTAAACTCTTTATCAATCTTGATAAGGATTTTCGTGAATTAACCTTATAATCCGTAATAATATCCTCGGTTAATTCCTCAAAAGAGATTTTTTCTATCTTTAAACCCTGGAATCTACCCTCAGCAACCTCTCCTTCTCTTAATTTTAAAAGTTTTTTTGCATCTGTTTCTTTGGTTGATTCAGAACTTTCCCTGTAGTACTTCCCGTGACGATAGTATTTTATCCAGAAAATCTTTCCTCGTTTGCTAATACTTCCCATTTTTTCCTGTCTCCATTTTTATGATCTTTTATGAAGAATTTTCCTTGGCCTATTATAGGAAGGAATACCGCTGAAAGCCTTTCAAGTCAAGGGAAATAGGCAAATTTTCAATAATTAATTTGCTTGTGACTTTTTTCTTCCCCATGGCTTAAAGCCTCCTTTCTTGAATTTAAGTTAACTTATAAACCAATGGGGCCTGAATAAAATAAGGAAGTCAAGGCAATATTGAAAGAAAATTAAACTGAAAAAGTATAGGACCACTCTAAATTTTATTTTTGATTTTCTTTTGAACAAGCTCGATTATAAAGTTCGACACTTATATAAATTCCGTTATTGATAAGTTTATCGAGAAGAGGTTTAATAGCGGTTAATTTTCCTTGCTCTCTGGCGAATATTAATACTCCAATAGTTCCTGTAACATTCATATTGTACAATCGCGCAATATTTCTAGCTTTTTCTTCATCAATAATTACAAGATTAGCATTTATTTTCTGGGCAAGGGCAATTACTTCAGATTCTCCCTCGTCAAGCGTTATCTCAAGCGCTTCTTTCGTACTGAAATTTAAAGCATTTGAAATTTTATTTTTGCCCCAGTTTTCAATAGCCCTGGCTTTTTTCTTACCTTTTTTAGTTGTTTCCTTGAAGACAGCCGGAGGGATATAAACTTCTTGGAAGAGTTCATCCAGTAAAGATAACTTATCAAGAATGGCAAGTGATATCAAAGGTGTTGAATTCACTACAACTTTCATCTTCCTTTACCCTTCATACTTCTTCTTATATTTTCGACATCTTCATTAACTTCTTCTGCAGAATAATTATATACGGATATTTTTTGTTTTGAAAGAAGTCCCATAAAATCTGTCTTATCCATTTCAGCAAGTTTTGCGGCTTTTCCAAGAGATAGTTTACCAGCCTCAAAAAATTTTATTGCCGAAAAGGTTTTTATGTCCCTGATCACCTCATCAGATTTTTCATTTAACGCAAGGAAGATATCCTCAGATATAGGAAATTCTAAATTTTTTACAGACATGATTATTCCTCCATGAATTTTAAACTTTTACTATTTTAATAGTATTATATCATAAACCAAATTAATCCTGAGTAGATTATTGAAAAATATATTGAAAAATATAATTTATAAATCCAATGTAAAAAACACCGGGCAATGATCCGAGGCATCAATTTCACACGTTACACCTTTAAATCTTTCAAAGCTAAAATCAATCTCCTGTCCTTTTTTATCGCCTGGCAAAGCCAGATAGCTCTTTTTCTTTTGGGAACTAAGTCCCCGGCGTTCTATTATTGGCAATCCCCGGCTTTTCTTGGAAAGAGCGGGGCTGAGCAAAATATAATCAAGCTGGCTCACTAAATTTCCCGAGTTTGCCAATTAGTGCGGTTTTTTATCGAGGAGTAATTTTAAGGAATTGCCTGATATTTCATCTTTAAGAGTAATTGCCCATTTGTCTTTTAATTCATCCACTACCTTTCTTATA